>NZ_JBSFYC010000014.1:0-136175 GCF_053595675.1 Streptomyces sp. NPDC002446
GGCCGTTGTTGCCGTTTTCCCGCCTCTACCGCCATCACGTCCGAAACACTGCCCCGGAGGACCGCCACCGGCAGCCGAAAACGCCCCGCGCAGCGGCAACGCCCGCCGCAGGCGCAACGGCGAGAAACCCGAAAACGTCGCCCCAGGCAAAGCGCAGCGGAAGGGCAACGGCGACAAACCCCCACGGCGGGAAAGCCGAAAACGTGCGCGGCAGGCAAAGCGCAGCGGAAGACCATCGGCCTAGGCCGGAAGCCCGTTACGCAACCCCCCGCGCCCAACCTAGCCTCGGGCCATGGACACGACGAGCGGCACACTCGGCGAGGCCCTTCAGCGGCTGCACGCCTCCGGCCCCGAGTTCAACGGATTTCTCAGCAATCACGGCCCGATGGCCGTCGAGGCCCTGGTCCGCCACGGCCAGGCCCGTACCGTCCACCGCTGGCTGGACACGTACGAGAACAAACTGGAGGGCGTACCGAGCGCCGGCGCCCGTATCACCGACGCCAACTGGCGGGAGGCGCTGGGCGATCCGGCCCGGGTCACCGACTGGACCGCGTACTTCACCGGACAGGTCGCCGAGCGGCCCTGGCGCGAGATCCTCGCCGAGTGGTGGCCTCGGCTGCTGCCCGGTATCGCCGGCGCCGCCACCCACCCCGTCATCCGGGTGGGACACGCCGTACGCAGCCTCCTGACGGAGGGCGAGGACGGCAACGACGGTCCGCGTATCGCGGAGTTGGCGCATGCCCTCGGCTACTGGGCCGCCCGCCATCTGCTGCTGCCCGCCGACGTGCGCCCCGCGGGCCGGGCCACCCCGGCCGAGGCGCTGGCCGCCCTCCCCCGTGTCGCCGAGCAGCAGGTGACGCCGGTGCGGGGGTACGCCCAACTCCCCAAGACGCCGGGCTGGTTAGCCGCCACCGAGTCGCTGTACCTCCCCGACGACCCCGAGGCCGTACGCAAGGGCCTCGCCTCGCTCGTACGGGCCGCCACGCTCAACTACGGCGACTACGGCCACGGGGACGGCATCATGCTGGTGCACGCGGCCACCGCGCCGAACGCGGTGCTGCGCACGCTGCCGGCGCTCCCCCGGGAGCTGTGGGCGAGTTCCTACGCGGTGGCCTGGGCCGCGACGTCCGCGGTCACCGCCATCTACGCCGCCGACACCCGGCGCCCGGCCCCCGACGCCGCCTCCCTCACCCCGGAGGAGGTCTTCGAGCGGGCGGTCGCCAACGGCAACGAGCATGCGATCAAGTTCGCGGACACCGCCCTGGACGTCGCGGCGGCCTCCGAGGACGGCGACACCCGCGCCCTGTCGGCGGCCCTGAACGCCGTCCGGCTGATCGTCGAGGACGACTGAACCGGACCGCGCGCGGCACTTCGGCCGCACTCAGCCAAATTGCACCGACCTCTTCGCCAACCCCATCCAGAATCCGTCGATCATGCTTCGCCCGGCATCCAGCTGCCCCACGGCGTCCGCGGCCCCCAGGGTCACGAACAGTGGCGCGAAATGTTCGGTACGCGGATGGGCGAGACGGCCGGCCGGCGCCTTGTGCGCGAAGTCGAAGAGCGCATCGAGGTCCTGCGCCTCCAGGGCCCGCCGCCCCCAGTCGTCGAACTCCGCCGACCAGGCGGGCGTGCCGCCGTCACGCTGCCGCAGCGCCGCCAGGTTGTGGGTGAAGAAGCCACTGCCGATGATCAGCACGCCCTCCTCCCGCAGCGGTGCGAGCCGGCGTCCGGCCTCGTGGAGCCGGCGCGGGTCGAGGGTCGGCAGCGAGATCTGGAGGACCGGGACGTCGGCGTCCGGAAACATCTCGACGAGCGGGACGTATGCACCGTGGTCGAGCCCCCGGGCGGGCATGTCCACCACGGGCGTGCCCGCCGTACGGAGCGTCTTGCGTATCCGCTCGGCCAGCGCCGGTGCACCGGGGGCCGGGTATCGCACCCGGTAGTAGTGCTGCGGGAAGCCCCAGAAGTCGTAGACGAGGGGCATCGTCACGGTGGCGCCGAGGGCGAGCGGGGCCTCCTCCCAGTGCGCGGAGACGATCAGCACCGCCTTCGGGCGCGGCAGCCGAGCGGCCCAGGCGGCCAGTTGGCCCGGCCACCAGGGGTCGTCGGCGAGCGGGGGTGCGCCGTGGCTGAGATAGAGAGCCGGCATGAGGGACATATCAACTCCACGGCGTCACACTGGGCGGTAGACGGGGTCGTCAACATTCAGCCACCGCACTCCGCAGTACTTGAATGTTCAAGCGTTAGGGTCCAGCCTAGCCCAACATTGTTAAAACTTAAAGAACTCTCCGAGCGGTGAGAGAGTGGATGGTATGAGCACCGAACCCGCAACCGAGCCGCGCTGGCTCACCGACGAGGAGCAATACGCCTGGCAGTGCTACCTCCACGCCACCACGCTCCTGGAGGACCACCTCGACCGGCAGCTGCAGCGCGACGCCGCGATGCCGCACGTCTATTACGGCCTGCTCGTCCAGCTGTCCCGCGCGCCGCGGCGCCGGATGCGGATGACCGAGCTGGCCCAGAACGCCAAGATCACCCGCTCCCGGCTCTCGCACGCGGTGGCCCGTCTGGAGAAGAACGGCTGGGTGCGCCGCGAGAACTGCCCCTCCGACAAGCGTGGCCAGAACGCCTACCTCACGGACGAGGGAATGCGGGTACTGGAGAAGGCCGCCCCCGGCCATGTCGCCGCCGTCCGCTCCGCGATCTTCGACCGGCTCTCCCCGGAGCAGGTCCGCCAACTGGCCGAGATCTGCCAGGTGATGACCGAAGGGCTGCAACCGCACGGTGCCGACCTCCCCTGGCTCCGCTGACGTATCGGCGGAACCGGAAGAGGCCGGCACCTGTGGGAGTGAGCAGACCCGTGGGGGGCCTTCGCGCGTATGAGTGACGCAGTGCTCTCAGTGCGCTCAGTGCGCCAGTACCGGAACCGGCACCTCGTCCTCGGCGGAGCCCCTGGCCGTGCCCGCCCCGTCGCCGGACGAGGCCACCGGCGAACCGCCGCCCGGCCGTCCGGTGTTGATGAAGGTGAAGGCGATCACCCCGGCCAGGGCCAGGATGCCGACCGCCCACCAGATGGCGGTGGTATAGCCGTGCACCATCGACTGGAGCTTGAGCAGGTCGGCCGAGCGCGCACCGGCCGCGTGCGCGGTGCCGTACGCGCTGGTGGCGCTGGCGGCGATGGTGTTCAGCAGGGCCGTACCGATCGCGCCGCCCACCTGCTGCGAGGTGTTGACCATCGCCGAGGCGACACCGGCGTCCTGCGGCTGGACCCCGTGCGTGGCCAGCGACATCGCCGGCATGAACGCCGTACCCATACCGAGGCCCATCAGCAGGAACCCGGGCAGGATCAGCGCGGGGTAGGACGTGTCCAGGTCGATCTGGGTCAGCATCAGCATGCCGGCCGCGGCCACCACGAACCCGGGCGCCATCAGCAGCCGCGGACGGACCCGGTTCATCAGCCGGGCGCCGATCTGCGTCGAGCCGGTGATCATGCCGGCGATCATCGGGAGGAAGGCCAGACCGGTGGCGACCGGCGTGTACCCCTTCACGATCTGGAGGTAGTAGGTCAGGAAGAGGAAGAGGCCGAACATGCCGATCACGGCGAGGCCCAGCGAGACATAGACACCGGCGCGGTTGCGCTCGGCGACCACCCGCAGCGGCAGCAGCGGGGCCTTGACCTTGGACTCGATCAGCACGAACGCCAGCAGCAGCACGGCGGCCGCGGCGAACAGGCCGAGGGTCGCACCGGCCAGCCAGCCGTCGGACTCGGCGCGGGTGAACCCGTAGACCAGCGAGACCAGTCCGAGCGTGGCCAGGATGACGCCGGGGACGTCCAGCCGGGAGGGGTTACGGCCCTCCGCGGGCTCGCGGATGACCAGGAGGGCGCCGGTCGCGGCGACCACGGCGAACGGGATGTTGACGAAGAAGGTCCAGCGCCAGTTCATGTACTCGGTCAGCACACCGCCGAGGATCAGGCCCACGGCGCCGCCGCCACCGGCGATCGCACCGAAGATCCCGAACGCCTTCGCGCGCTCCCTGGCCTCGGTGAACGTCACCGCGAGCAGGGACAGCGCGGCCGGTGCCAGCAGCGCGCCGAAGACACCCTGCAGCGCCCGCGCGCCCAGCAGCATGCCCTCGTTGGCCGCGGCCCCGCCGAGCGCGGAGGCGACCGCGAATCCGACCAGCCCGATGATGAAGGTCCGCTTGCGTCCCCACAGGTCGGCGACGCGGCCGCCGAAGAGCAGCAGCCCGCCGAAGGCCAGTGCGTAGGCGGTGATCACCCACTGCCGGTTGGCGTCGGTGATACCGAGGTCCTCCTGGGCGGAGGGCAGCGCGATGTTCACGATGGTCGCGTCGAGGACGACCATCAGCTGGGCGAGAGCGATGAATATCAGCGCTTTCCAGCGCCGGGGATCGACGGACGGGACGGTTTCAGGCATGGCGGGATCCACCTAGTGATGCGGTGTGCGAACAGGAGCGGAGCAAGGAGAAGAAGGGGTGGCGGAAAAAAGGGGAGGAAGGGGGGAGGGACGGGTGTGGTGTGGTGTGGTCGTGCGCGGCGGTGGCCGGTCCGGTTACGGGCGGCGGCGCCTGAGGTCTTCGAACGTGGCGGCGGACCCGGGCAGTTCGGAGCGGGCGGGCGTCTGCAGGCCGTCCAGGAACAGCTGCAGATGCCGGTGCACGAACTTGTCGAAGTCCATACAGCCACTGCCCGGCAGCGGCCGGGTGAGCTGGGTGAGCGCGACCATCAGGTCACCGACGGCGATGTCGGGACGCAGCTGGCCGCTGTCGCGCGCGGCGCCCATGACTGCCTCGACGGCGGCCTCCAGGCGGTCGCGCGCCGCGAGCAGATCGGGGTGATCACGATCGATGCTGTCGGAGAGCATCGGGCACAGCGCGCCGATCCGCTCCTCCACCGCTTCGTGGGCGAAGCGCCTCAGCGCCTGGAAGGCATCGGGCTCCTCGGCGAGGGCTCTCTCCGCGCGGTCAGCCGTACGGGACATGACGGAGAGCGTGACGTGGTGGATCAACTCCAGGCGATCGGCGAAGTGACGATAGAGCGTCGCATTGCCGACCCCCGCGCGTCGAGCGATTTCATCGAGCGGGACGTCGGCACCGAACTCCATCACCATCTCGCGAGCGGCCGCGATGATCCGCTCCCGGTTGCGCAGGGCATCGGCCCGCAGACGGGGCGGCTGCCCCTGCTTCTCGGTCTTCTGCTTCTCGGTCTTGTGCTTCTCGGTCTTCGCGCAGCGGGCGAGGGCGGTCACGCGGCTCACTCCTTTCGGCCTTCGGGTCTGGACTCCGATCCAGGAACCGGGGAGGCGCTCCCCGTTTCCGTCGGACGTCTGGTTAAACGGGGAGAACCTCCCCGGATATTTCACGGCCCGATGTGACCTGACCCACACCTTCAAACGGGCCCAGGAGGACCGGGGACTGACTCCGCCCGCACGCCCTCCCTCATGCCCGCCCCTGCCCCCCAGCCCGGCCCACGCCCCAGACCCGCCCATGCCTGCCCATGCCTGCCCCATGCCTCCAGTTGACGTAACTCCGCGCGCGAGGGATCACCCGCCGACCCAAGGTGATCGGTATGAAGCGCAAGATATGCGCGGTGCTGGCCGCCGGCGCGGCCACCGCGACCGCGGCGATAGCACTGGGTTCGCCGCCCAGCGCCGTGGCCATACCTCCGGGGCCGGGCGTTCGCCCGACCGGCCCCTGCGCACTGCACGGCATCACCGACGACGTCGCCGAAACCGCCGCCACACCCGCCGGTTTCGCCCGCTCCTCCGGCGTCGTCCGGGCGCTGACCCTCTTCATCGACTTCCCGGACGCCCGCGCCCCGCTGTCGCCCGGCGCCCGCTTCGCCGAGTTCTTCCCGGCCGCGACGGACTTCTTCCGCGCCAGCTCGTACGGCAGGCTCAGCTATCTGCCGGTACCCCTGTTCCGCTGGATCCGCATGTCACGGCCGCTCGCGGCGTACCGCATCCAGCGCGGCGCCGGCTTCGACCCGGCCGCGGACCGCGGCTATCACGCCCTGTCCCAGGAGATCGTCCGCACCATCGACCCGATCGTCGACTTCCGCGACTACGACCTCATCAACATCATCGCCACACCCAACGCGGGCCCGCCCGCGACCCGTACGGTCCTGTCGGTCACCTTCAGCGGCGCCGACCTGGGGCTGAAGACCGCCGACGGGGTGCCGTTCCGGAACACGTCGTTCATCTGGAGCCGGCAGACCGGGGAGAGCGCCTTCCGCGTCCTCAACCACGAGAACGCGCACAGCTTCGGCCTGCCCGACCTCTACTACACCGACGAGCGCCGCGCCCCGCCCCCCGTGGGCCACTGGGACCCGATGGACGAGGACTGGGGGCCGAGCAACGACTTCGTCGGCTGGCACAAGTGGAAGCTCGGCTGGCTCTCCGCCGACCAGGTGCACTGCGCACCGGCCCGCGGGACGCCCGGCGAACACACCCTCACACCGGTCTCCACCCCCGGCGGCGCCAAGATCGTCGTCGTTCCCACCTCGCCGCACACCGCGCTGGTGGTCGAGGCCCGCACCCGCGGGCTGCTCGAACCGGCGGTCTGCCGGCCCGGCGTCCTGGTGTACCGCGTCGCCACCGACGTCCCCTCGGGCCGCGGCCCGCTCCGCGTCATCGACGCCACCCCGCGCAGCGGCGGCTGCTATCAGGGGAACAAGTACGTCGACGCGGAGCTGACCGACGCCCCGTTCCGCCCTGGCGAGACCTACACCGACCACACCACCGGGGCCTCGGTCACCGTCCTCACCGAGAACCCGGACGGCACCTACCGCGTACGCGTGACCCCGGCCCGAGCCTGACCCCGAGCCCCCACCAGCGAGACCCCACACCCTCACCACTCCCCCTCCTCCCGCTACTCCCGGGGAATGCTCCCCGGGAGTGCTCCCCGCCCCGTGCTCCCCGGAAGTGCTCCCCGCCCCTCCTCGTGCCAGTGCCGCCGCCCGATGCTGATCAGCCGCAGCTGCCGGCGCGCCGTCCGCAGCACCCGTTCGGCCGCGCCCTCGGTCCCGTCCTCCTCGGCGTCGAGCAGCGCCGCGGCCGTGGTCACCAGCCGGTCCACATACAGCTCGGCCAGCATCCGCACCTCGTCATCGCGCCAGCCCTCCGACACCGGCTGGGACTTGAGCGCCGTCGCGACCTCCGCCGCGAACCGGTCCAGCTCGCCCGCGATGGCCTGCCGCACGGCCCGTACGCCGCCGTGCCGCTCCCGCGCCACGAACCGGATGTGCATCGGATGCCGGCGCACATGCTGCTCGACGACCGCGACCGTACGATCGATCCGCTCCTCGGCCCCGTCCTGCTCGGCGAGGATCGCCCGCACCATCACATGAAGGCTCCCCAGCGCCTCCTCGACGAGCGCGACGCCCAGCTCGCCCATGTCCCGGAAGTGCCGGTAGAACGCGGTCGGCGCGATCCCCACCACCCGCGTCACCTCCCGCAGACCGAGGCTGCTCAGACTCTGCTCCTCCAGCAGGCCGAGCGCCGCGTCCAGCAGCGCCTGCCGGGTCTTCTGCTTCTGGGCCTGCCGAACCCCAAGGGTGTGACTCATGTCATCCAGTAAACAACCGTTCTCCGAACTTCTCCACCCGTGAGGAGTCGTATGCTGGAGTCACTGAGTGAACAACTGTCCTCCGAGTGGGAAAGGCAGATCATGCTCTTCCTCGTCGCAGCCCTCCTCCTGATGGGGATCGCGCTGGGCACCGCGGCACACCTCCCCCTCCCCGTCACCCTCATCGCGGCGGCCGTCATCGCCGGCTGGCTGCTCGTCTTCTCCCTGCGCGAACACCGCCACCGGGCCGAGGTGACCACCCGATGACCGCGCTCACCCAAGCCGACTCGACGACCCGGGCCGCCTCGCCCGCCACCGCCAAGTCCCCCCGCCCGCGCGGCCGTTCACGCTCCCGCGCCGACGAGATGGCCGTGGCCTCCTTCATCCTCGGCCTGCTCGGCACCCTGGTGCTCAACCTCGTCCTGGGACCCTGCGCCCTGATCCTCGGCGGCCTGGCCCTGGCCCGCGGCACCAACCGCCGCGGCCGCGCCCTCCTGGGCCTCGCCCTCGGCGCCGCCGATCTCCTCCTCCTCGCCCTCCTCGTCACCCTCGACGGCACGGTCAGCTGGCACATCGGCGGCTGAACCCACCACACGCCCGCCCGGCAGACACCTCAGCGGCTAAGCCGGCCACAACCCACAGGCCCCATCCGCTACGCTGTCCTGGGCTCCCCTCAGGGGCGGCCCAAACCCGCCTCCGTAGCTCAGGGGATAGAGCACCGCTCTCCTAAAGCGGGTGTCGCAGGTTCGAATCCTGCCGGGGGCACCAGGTCTGACCAGCGCGTTTACCTCTCTCAGGTAGGCGCGCTGGTCTTTGAGCAGGCCGAGACCTGGCCCGAGGCCGAGAAGATCCGCACCAGGCTCCTCAACCAGGTCGACGAGCAGCGGCATCCCAAGAGCCAGGTGACGATGCCCTTCCTGCTCGACCGCTGGCTGGGCGTCACTGAGCTCGATGTCGACACGTCGTACGAGCGGGCCGAGGGCTCATCCGTAACTACCTCAAGCCGACCTTCGGCGACCTGAAGGCGGGCAAGCTCACGGCCGAGATGCTGGAGCTGTTCTACGCCCGCCTCCGGCACCCCAGCACGCCCCCGGCGACAACGTCATCCCGATGATGGAGGCGCCGAACAGCCACGAGGCCGAGCAGATCGTCCTCGGTGCCGTCATGGTCGACGCCGCCGTCCTGCCCGAGATCGAGGAGGAGCTCGGGCAGGACCCCGCGGTCTTCTACCGCCCCGCCCACGAGACAATCTGGCGCGCGATCCTGGAGCTCGTGGCCGGCGGCATCCCGCCGAGTCCGATCGTCCTTGCCGACACGCTGGACAAGCCAGGCGACCTGAAGCGCGTGGGCGGGGCGTCCTATCCGCACACCCTCTACGGAGCCCAGGAACGGCCAGCGCCGGGCCGTACCACGCAAGGATCGTGCGCGAACACGCGAGTCGGCGGGAGATCGCCGAAGTCGGCACCCGACTGATCCAAGCGGCATGCGAATCCGGCGAAGACCACGACGAGTTGCTTGCCACAGCGCGTCTCGCACTTGACCGCACAGCAGTCGAGGAACACTGGCCTGTCCCAACTCCGCTCGGCCAGCAAGGCCCGTTGCCCACTTTCCCCGTCGATGCCCTCCCCGCCTGGGTAGCCGAACAGGTAGCAGCTGTCGCAGAGTTCACCCAAATCCCTGCTGACATGGCCGCCACCATGGCACTCGCCGCGCTCTCCACCGCCGCCGGCGGGCGCGTCCACGTGCAGATCCGTGACGGCTGGATCGAGCAGACGAACCTCTACCTGGTCGTCGCCATACCCCCGGCCTCCCGCAAGTCCGACGTCTTCGCGGCCATGACCCGCCCGATCTACGACATCGAAGCAGCCCTGCAGGAGGATGCCCGCCCCTCCATCATCGAAGCCGAAGTCGCCAAGGAAGCCGCAGAGTCCCGCGCCGAGGCCATCATGACCAAGGCCCGCAAGGCGGACGACTCCACTGCGTCCACGTCGCTGGTCGCTGAGGCCGCGGGCCTGCGTATGGAAGCCGAGTCCATCGTCGTCCCGCCCAAGCCCCGTCTCACCGCGTCCGGCGACGTCACTCCCGAGACCTTGACCAAGCTCCTCAGCACGCACGGCCGACTCGGAGTCCTCTCCCCAGAAGGCGACCTCTTCGACATCATCGCGGGCCGCTACAGTTCCCGCCCCAACCTCGGCGTCTTCCTGCAGCCCCGGTCCTGATGGACATTGCCCAGACCCCGGGCGCCCGCGGCCGAGGTCTCCTGGCCCGCTTCTTCTTCTCCCTCCCTGCCTCGACCCTCGGCTACCGGAAGATCGTTGTTCAGGCCATCGAGCCCCAGCTCCGCCCCGAGGGCGTCCTTGCGCACATCGACGACTGGGCAGGCAAGTGCGTCGGCGCCGTGGCCCGCATCGCCGGCCTCCTCCACCTCGCCGACCGCGCCACAGGCCGCTGGGGCGAGCCAATCGAGGCCGCGACGGTCGAGCGCGCCACCGCCATCGGCGAGTACTACACCGCCCACGCGCTCGCGGCCTTCGACCTCATGGAGACCAACACGGAGAGCGAGAAGGCTCAGCTCGTCCTCGACTGGATCCGTCGGACGAAGGTGACCAGCTTCAAGGCCCATGAACTCGTCACGGCCCGCCGCCGCGCCTTCCCCACCGTGAGCTCCACCGCCCCGGCACTGAAGCTGCTCGAAGAACACGGCTATCTGAGGAGCGTCCAGCCGGCCCGGAACGGCTCGCGCGGCAAACTTCCTGCGATCACCTACCGCGTACACCCCTCGCTCTTGGTCGATGGCGACAGCCCTGCTCGCCCGTGACCTTGAGCCAGTTCCAGACACCTAAAATCGGACAACAATGCGATACTCCACCTTCCTACCCTGTGGCCTCAACTGCCTTATATAAGTTCTTTTATCCGACCTTACCCACCCAGCAGAGTGCACTTTTTCAGACACACGTTCCAAATGTCGCTTGTATACATGGCTTGAGATCCATACCTTGTGGCGCGATCACGAGGCACGGCATCGGGCCAGTGCCTCCACCAGGGGAGGACGCTCCAGATGATGAAGAAGACGATCGCGGGGCTCGTCATCGCAGGGACGGCGTTGATGGGCGCATCGTCGGCCTTCGCGTACGAGAGTTACTCGCCGTCCTCGAAGGCTGGGTCGTGGACCCAGAAGAGCGACACCCAGGTTGCGGTAATGATCCACAGCAGAGGCACGAAGGCCCACGCGGACTACTACCGCACCACGGACTCGGGCAGCTACTACACGCTGTGGAACAAGTCGGGGATTGTCAACAACATCGCCCACAGCGGCACCGGTGGCCGGGTGACCGACCTGCGGACCTGCAACTGGGTCCCGGACAACGACGACGAGTGCAGCCGGTGGGAAGTCCGCGGCTGACGGTTCGCGAGCGTCGGCATGCGGCACCACGCAGGTCGCGCGATGAGATCGATACACCTACCTAGGGGGAGGAACGCAAGATGATGAAGAAGACGATCGTAGGGCTCGTGGTAGCGGGTGCGGCGCTGGTGGGGGCTTCGCCTGCCGTTGCCGCGTTCGAGAGCTACTCGCCTGGCGGCAAGGCGGGGTCCTGGACCCAGAAGAAGGACACCCAGGTCGCGGTAATGATCCATAAGTATGGCGACATATCTGCTTTCGCGAACTATTACCGCACCACGGACCCTGACAGCTACTACACGCTGTGGAACAAGTCGGGTGGCAAGGGCAGCATCGCCTACAGCGGCACCGGTGGCCGGGTGACCGACCTGCGGACCTGCAACTGGGTCCCGGACAACGACGACGAGTGCAGCCGGTGGGAAATCCGCGGCTGAAGCCACTCCAGGCGGCCTGACGTTCGGGCCGCACGGTTCAGAATCTGAAGCGGCAGGGTGGGAGGCAGCACATTAGCTGCCTCCCACCCTGCCTGCGCTGTGCGCAGTGGGTGAGAGAGGTACCAGTGGGTCAAGGCAAGGGCGAACGAGACAGCAGCGGGGACGTGTTGAACATCAGCGGGCTTCGCTACGAAGTCGCTGATCGCGTGCTGCTGGACGGCTTGGACCTGCAGGTCGGTGCGGGTGAGTCGGCAGCGGTGGTCGGGCCCAGCGGCAGCGGTAAGAGCACTCTGCTGGGTTGTGTGCTGGGGCTGATCCGGCCGTCGCAGGGGCGTGTTGAAGTTGCGGGTCTGGATGTTGTCCGTATGCGCCAGCGAGCGCTGGAGCGGCACCGCAGCCGTCACATGGGCGTGGTCTTCCAGTTCGGCGAGCTGTTGCCTGAACTGACCCCGGTGGAGAACGTGGCGTTGGCGGCGCTGCTGGGAGGGACCTCCACTGGCCAGGCCTATGAGCGGGCGGAAACTCTTCTCCGTGACCTCGGGGTGCCCTACGACGGGGTACCCACTGGGCAGCTGTCGGGGGGCGAGCGGCAGCGCACTGCCGTGGCCCGCGCATTGATCAATGAGCCGGCCCTCCTGCTGGCGGACGAGCCGACCGGAGCGCTGGACCGCACCACCCGGGATGCCGTCACAGAGTTGCTCTTCGATGTCCCCCGGCGCTGGGGTTGTGCCCTCGTCGTGGTCACCCACGACTTCGAAGTGGCGGACCGGGCAGACCGTTGCCTCGAACTCACCGGTGCGGCGCTCATGCAGCGGAAGGCAGGGGAACGCTCATGAAGCGCAATTCGCTGTCATGGCAGCTGCTGCGGATGGGACGAGCAGCCGGGAGGCGCGCTGGTGGCGGCCAAGTGCGGGCAATCGCACTGCTGCTGGCCACAGCCATGCTGGCACTCGGCTTGACAGCGATTGGCGCGACGTACGCCGCCTACGACGGGATCGAGAAGCGGACAGCCGCCCGCGGGCTCCAGTTTCACGACGCTTTTCCTGCACAGCCTGTGACTGCGCTGGCGATGGCGAACTTTGACGAGGTTCAAGGTCGGCAGTTCAGCCTGGTGTATGTCCGTCCCGTCTCCCCGCGCGCGGCGCCGCCACCGGGCGTCGACCGCTGGCCCGCTCCGGGTGAGGCACTGCTGTCCCCGGAACTGAAGCGCCTTCTGGGGGCCGAAGGGGCGCTGAACAGGTATGGCAAGGTCGCCGGAACCATCCGCGACGAAGGGCTGGCAAGCCCCGGTGAGCGATACGCCTACGTCAACCCGACTGAGCAGCAGCTCAACAAGAAGAGCGCATATCCCATCGTCGGCTTCGGTGAGAACGGCATGCCGACCGGCGATGTGCGGTTCATATCTGATCGAGGCAAGTTCCTGACCGCCCTCTATCTGATCCTGCTACCCGCCGCCGCACTCGCCGTTGTCGCGGTACGGATGGGCTCGGCGGGCAGGGACAAGCGCACTGCGCTGGTCAGTGCGTTGGGCGGTAGCCGACGTCATCGTGCCCTGCTCAACCTCGGCGAGGCAGCCATCCCCGTCGGGGCCGGTGCAGTGCTGGGTACTCTGCCCGCACTGTTGGTGCAGGCGCTGGGAAACGTCCGGCTTCCCTGGATCAACTACTGGTTGTCGGCGGCGGATCTGCGGCAGTGGTGGGCGCCGGTGCTCTTGGCTGGCCTCGCGGCCGCAGTGGGGATGCTCCTCCTCGTGTGCCTGGTGCACCGTCAGGCAAGGCGAGGGACGTCGCGCTCGACGCGGCTTTCTGCCCGCAAGGGCCGGGCGCTCCACTGGGCGGCTCTCGCCTGCCCCGTCCTGCTCTTCCTCACAGTGTGGGGGCCGGCTCAGCTGGATCCGTCCCACTACGCCGACCTGAGGATGAAGCTTTACAACACCGGTGTCGTCGCGGTGATGGCAACCCTGCCGTGTGCCGTCGCGGTCGGTGCCGCGGCGCTCGGGCCGCAGTTGGCCCGGTGGTCACGGCGCACCGGTGACGCCGGAGCTCTGGTCTCCGGCCGGCACACCGCCGCGCACCCGGGAGTGACCGCGCGCCTGGTCGCCGGGGTCAGCATCGCCCTGGTTCTGGTGAGTCAAATCCAGCTGATGAGCGCACAGTTCGGCGAAAATGCGCAGGCAGCCCAAGCCACGGCGAACCGCATCGGCCACAGCGTGCTGCTCATGAAGATTTCCGATCAGCTTCCCCGTGACCAGGTGGACAGCGTGGTCGGCCGACTTCCGGCAGGGGTGGAGACCTTCGCCATCTACCGGCCGAAGAACCCCAGCGCCTCGGCACCGGCTCGTATCCAAGGCCCGTGCCAGGCCCTGCGCGCCCTTCAGCTCACCTGCTCACCACAGCCCACCATCGTGTCATCGCGGGCCGCAGACCAGCGACTGGTGGAAGCGTTGCGGTGGGTCAGCCCGGTGGTTGACCGGTTCGAGGTGCAACAGGCCCCCGCTCTTCCTGCTCGCTCTTCCCCCGCCCCGGAAAAGCTCGCTCTGGTTTCCTCCGACGGTACGGATCTCCCGGAGCAGAAGATCAAGCAGCTCCTGAGAGATTCCTTGCCCGTCGCCTCGGCCGGCGTCGACGCTCCGGGTGCCGAGTGGCTGGTAGGGGCCCGGGAGTCCGTCGCGCACGGCAAGTGGGTGGTCTTCTTCGGCCTGCCGGGAGTGCTGATCGTCGCCCTGGCGGTCGCCCTGGCCAACCTGGCAGAGTTCCTGCGCTTCAGCCGCAAGGTCGCACCGCTGAGCGTGCTCACCGGCCAACGGAAGATCTACTACTCGACAGCGGCCTGGGCGCTCCTCGTGCCCTTGCTGGCCTCGATCGCCACAAGCGTGATCGCCGCAAGCTGGCTGGCCGCCCCGCAGGAAAGCGTGGCTTACGGCATCGAGTTGTCGAACAGTGTCCTGGCCACTACAGCCGGCGCCCTCGCCGTTCTGGCTCTCCTCACCTGGTGGTGGGGTGCACGCGCAGCCGTGCGGCAATCGAGCCAATGGCGTCCCTATGGTGAATGACATATCCCCACTTCGGGGCCGGAGGCACTCGGATGGTGTCGAAGGGGTCGACCAAGCGGGCATAGCGCACCCGACACGATCGGCCAACGGCGATACCGTGCGGCATGGTCGCATATCCCTCTGCGCTGGTCCGGCCGTGCTCGCGCTCGTCCTTGGGCTGTGGGGCATCACGCGTGAGCACAGCATGTGGCGGGACGAGGCGGCGACCTGGCAGGCGGCGCATCGGTCGCTGGCCGAGATAGGACACATGGTCAGCCAGGTCGATGTCGTCCACGGCCTGTACTACGCGGTGATGCACGGGTTGTTCGCCGTCTTCGGCGACAGCCTGATCACCCTGCGGCTGCCCTCGGTACTCGCCACGGCCGGCGCCTGCGCGCTGACGGCGCTGATCGGCGCCCGGCTCTCAGGGCGCTGGGTGGGGATCGGGGCCGGGCTCGCCCTCGCGGTCGTGCCTGCGGTCCAGGAGTACGCCCAGGAGGGCCGGCCCTACGCGCTCGTCCTCGCCTTCGTGGCGCTCGCGACCTGGCTACTGGTGGGCGCCCTTGAGCGACCGAGCGTCCAGCGGTGGGCCGGGTACGGGGCGGCCGTGCTGATCGCCGCGCTGCTCAACTGGTTCTCGCTGTTCGCGCTGATCGCGCACATGGTCACCGTGGTGTACGTCCGCCCCGACCGAGCCCGACGCATCGGGTGGGCGCTCGCCTCCGCCGGTGCTGTGGCCGGGACCCTGCCCGTGGTGCTGGCCAGCCGGGCCCAGGCCGACCAGGTCTCCTGGATCAAGCCGCTCGGGTGGTCGACGGTGCTCGGCGTGGTGATCACCGTGACGATCGCCGCGCTCTGCGCACGCCTGTCGTACGCGCGCCTGCCGTACCGGCGCCGGCTGCCGGAGAGCCTGCGGGAGGATGTACCGCGCGCGCACGTGAGCCTCGCCGCCGTCGCGCTCCCGCTGTGCGCGGTGCCGCAGATCGGCCTGGCCATGGCCTCCCTCGTCAAACCGCTCTACATCACCCGCTATGTACTGTTCGCGTACATAGGTTTCGCGCTCCTCGTCGGCGTCCTCCTGGTCACGATCACCGCGGGCATCAGGACACACCCTCGCGTTCTGCTCCCCGCCACCGTTGCCCTGGCGCTCTTGGTGCTGCTCCCGACCGAGCTCCGGCTGCGTACCGTACAGAGTCGCGTCGACGACGTGCTGACTGCGGCAGCCATCGTCGGTCACACACGCCACGCCGCCGACGGCGTGCTCTACATTCCCGCCGCGCGCCGTGACACGGCCCTCGTCTCGCCCCAGGCGTTCGCCGGCCTGCGAGATCTGGCTCTGGCCCAGAGCCCGGTGGAGTCAGGCACGTTGAAAGGTATAGAGGCCGGGCCCGACGCAATAGAGCGAGCCGTGCTCAGCGCACAGCGCATCGTGGTCGTAACCGACCCCGGGCCCCCCAAAGCCGCATCGGCACGCGACCGCGCCAAGCAACGTGCCCTCGACGAGCACTTCGTGCGCCGCTCGGACACGATTGAGCGGGGTCGTCAGGTGAGCGTTTACGAACGAGTGAAGTGAACTGGGCCATACAACACGCAGGTCCGGCGCCCCACGTACAGACCGATCACGGTCCGAATCTCAGTGAGGGCGCCCCAAGCGTCCGGACACCCGGCCAGCGATATCGCTCTCGGGTCCATAGATCCTGGCGGCGTCGAGGACTACACCGACAGGGCGGCCCCGCTCCCTGCGCATCTGTCGTCTGTCGCAGGGAGCGGGGCCGCCCAAGTGGTTCAGGTCAGGTGTGCTGTTAGCTCCCGTGTGTCGCTAGCTCCCGCGCTTGACGAAGGTCATCGGGACCGTGGTGTTGCCCTGGACCAGGACGCGTGCCGGGATGAGGACCATCTTCTGCTTTCGGTTTCCGTCGGCGTTGGTGAAGTCGAGCTTGTAGACGATGTACCCGATGTACTTACCGCCGTTGGCGCGCCCCTCGACCCAGCCGTTCACGCGGTCCGGGACCTCGTACTTGTTGGTCTGCTCCACCATGGTCGTCCACTTGTCGGTGGTGGTGGTCGACTCGCTGTAGGTGAAGTTGAGCTCCGTACCGGCGTTGCCGCCACCGGGCCCGCCGGGAGTGTTCAGCTGTGAGGTGACCTTTCCGCCGACGGACCAGCCACTGGTCTGGCTGGTGTCCTGGCCGACCATGGCCCCGTACTTGTAGTCGAACGACGCCTTGCCCATCACCCCTGCCGAGGTCTGCATGACCGGGTATTTCTGGTCCAGCACGCCGATGAAGCCGCAGGGCATCGGCTCGCCGCCGGGGTTGTGGCTGGGCTGGCCGCACATCGACTTGGCGTCCCAGTTGCTCAGCCACGGCTCCTTGTCGTCGCTGCTGCTCGTGCGGACGTCGGGATCCTCGGTGGTGAGGGACTGGCCGCCCTCGGTCGGGACAGGCTGTTCAAGGTTGAATCCGCTGCCCAGCTTGGACGGGATGTCCTTGAGCGCCTGGTCGTGCGAGTAGACCTTCTCGACCTCGTCGAGCTTGACCTGCTGCGAGTCCTGGCCGTTGACCGGGTAGCCCTTGACGGCTTCCTGCTGGTTCAGGGGGAAACGCGCGCCCAGCCAGTCGAGGGCTTCCTGTTCGGTGCTGAAGTAGGTGTTGCCGTCCTCGGCGTGGGCCGGAGTGGTGGAGCCGATCAGGGATATGCCGGTGAGGAAGGCGGTGGCGAGGGCACCCGTCACCAGACTTGCCCTACGGCGGGTTTGAGCACGGGGGATGTATCGGATTGACACGCGAATCTCCTCGTTTCTTCTCGTTAGGTCTTTCCTTCTCGTCAGGCGTCGACCGACCCCGTGGGTCGGCTGCGCCTGGGCTTCAGGGGGCTGGTGGCGTCACCACCGGCCGGGCGCACCCCGGACATGGGCCGGTGTCGAAGACCGATACGCCGGGCATGGGGCGCGGTTACGGGAGTTGGCGGCAGGGAGGGAGGGAGAGGTCGGTGGCCTCGGTGGTGGGCGGAGGTGTCTTGATCGCCGGGGCTTCGGCGGTGTTCGGCGGGCGGCACCCCGGCTCCGTCCGGTCGTGGGGTGCCGCGGTGTGGCTCAGGTCGACTGGATCGAGCGCAGCATGTTCATGCGGGCCGCCCGGCGGGACGGCCAGATCGCGGCCAGGACGCCGATCATCAGGGCCAGCACCAGGAAGGTGCCCAGGCGTCCCCAGGGCAGGACGGTCTCGTACTCCTGCATCGAGGACGTGGTCAGGCCGCCTGCGGCCCAGGCCAGGAAGATGCCGGTACCGATGCCGAGGACCGCGCCGAAGAGGGAGATGACCACCGACTCCAGGCGGACCATCTGCCGGATCCCGGCCCGGTCGAGGCCGATGGCGCGCAGCATGCCGATCTCGCGGGTGCGCTCGAAGACCGACATGGCCAGGGTGTTGACGACGCCGAGGATCGCGATGACGACGGCCATGCCGAGCAGGCCGTACATCATGCTCAGGACCGTGGTGACCGACTCGTTCTTGTCCTTGATGAGCTGCTCCTGGGTTCGGACCTTGAGCAGGGGGCTGTCGCCGAGTGCGGCGCGGATCTTGCGGTCGAGGCCGGTGGTCTTGCCGGGTTCGGCCTTGACCAGCAGGTTGTCGAGCTGCTTCGTCACGGAGTACGGGAGGACGTCGGCGAGGGTGCCCAGCGCCTCGTCGGTGGTGCGGGTGTTGGCGTAGATGCCGACGACCGTCAGCTTCCGCTTCGCGGCTTTGGTGCCGTCCATGCCGCCGCCCATCTCGGCGTCGAGGGTGGCGCCGACCTGGAGCCCGGCTCGCTCGGCGAACTCGTCGGAGACCGCGATCTTTCCGGGGCCGATGTCGTGCAGTGAGCCGGTGCGGAAGTCGAGTCGGGCTGCCTTGCCGAAGGCGGTGGGGTCGGTGCCGGTGATGACGGCGGACTGGCCTTGGGTGTCGAGCTGTGCGGTGGTGAGAGGGGCGGCCGCGGCGACCCCGGGTACCCGGGCGACCTTGCCGGCCGCGTCCGCGTCGAGCCCGCGGGTGGTGTTGTAGTTGACCTTGTAGTCGGCACTCAGGCCCTGGGTGGCCTCCTTGGCCATGGCGCTCTGGGAGGAGTGGGCGCCGACGGTCAGCCCGGTGATCAGGGCGAGACCGATCATCAGGGCGGATGCGGTGGCTGCGGTGCGGCGCGGGTTGCGCAGCGCGTTCTGCCTGGCCAGCTTGCCGCTGACGCCGAAGAGGCGGGTGGTGACGTTGCCGGACAGGGTGATCAGCGGCCGGGAGAGCAGCGGGGCCAGCACGATCACGCCGCCGAGGGTCAGTGCGGCGCCGAGCATCGCGATCAGCAGGTTCGATTCCTTGCTGGTCTTGAGCGTGGAGACGTAGAGCATCACCAGCGCCCCAGCCCCGGTGAGCAGGGTGCCGAGTACGTTGCGGACCAGCAGGGCGCGGGCGGGCGGCGCCTGGTCGACGCTGCTGAGGGCCGCCACGGGGGCGATCTTCGCGGCCTTGCGGGACGGCAGCCAGGCGGCCAGAACGGTGACGACGACGCCGACCGCGAGCGAGGCCAGCGGGGCCGCGGGCGTGATGACCAGCGGCCCGTCGGGCAGTGCGGCACCGGTCGTGTTGAGCAGCGGGCCCATGGCGGCGGCGATGCCGAGGCCGAGCGCGAATCCGCCGACGGAGGACACCAGGCCGAGCAGGGCGGCCTCGATGAGGACGGAGCGTTCGACCTGGCGGCGCGAGGCGCCCACGGCCCGCAGCAGCGCGATCTCGCGGCTGCGCTGGGCAATCAGCATGGTGAAGGTGTTGGCGATGAGGAAGACGCCGACGAACAGCGCGATACCGGCGAAGACCAGCAGGGTCTTGGTGAGGTATCCGGTGTTCTTGGCGATCTGGGCGGACTGCTCGGCGGCCAGTTCGGCGCCGCTGGTGGCCCTGGGACCGTTGTCGGGGAGCAGTGCCTGCACCTGGTCGGTCAGCGCGTACTGGTCGGTGCCGGGACCGGCCGTGACGGCGATCTCGTCGAACTGGCCGGGGTGGTGGAACAGTTTCTGTGCGGTCTTGGTGTCGAAGAGGGTGAGGGTGCCGCCGGCGGTGACCTGGGGGTCGTCGGTGGTGACCGTGCCGACCAGTTTCTTGGTCAGGGCGGGTCCGTCGGTGGCGAAGCGGACGGTGTCGCCGATCCGGTAGCCGGCCTTCTCGGCGGTCTTGGCATCCAGGGCCAACTCACCTGCGGCAACCGGTCCGCGGCCTTCCTTCAGCGGGAAGTGGCTGTCCTTGCCGTTCTGGCCCGGCTGGTAGTTGGTGGCCAGGTTCTGCCCGTTGGTGTCGGCGTTGACCGGGCGGCCGTCCTTACCGGCCAGGGTGGCCTGCCCGTGGACGGTGGGGCGTACCGAAGCGACGCCGGGCAGCGCGCGGATCTTCCGCGCCAGCGCGGCATCGAGGGCGGTGGCCGGCTGGCTGTCCTCGCCGCCCGCCATATCGGGGGCGTACGGGTCGGTGGCGGCGGCGTCGTCCGCCCGCACGGAGACGGCCACGCCCTTGAGGCTCTGGGCGGAAGCGTTGCGGTAGGCGTTCGCGGTGGTGTCGGCGAAGACGAGGGTGCCGGAGACGAAGGCGACGCCGAGCAGGACCGCGAGCGCGGTCATGATCAATCGGGCTTTGTGCGCAAGGACGTTGCGCAGGGCTGTACGCAGCATGGTGATCGGTTCAGTCCTGGGTGCGAGGGGCGGGTGCGCGGATGCGGGCTACGGGGCGGTGAGTGGCTGCGGGCCGCGTCAGCTCGTCCGTCCCTTGGCGTCGAAGAGCCGCATGCGGTCCAGCACGGCCTCGGGTGTGGGAGCGGGCAGATCGTCGGTGACGTGTCCGTCGGCGAGGAAGACCACCCGGTCGGCATAGGAGGCGGCCATCGGGTCGTGGGTGACCATCACCACCGTCTGCCCCAACTCCCGTACGGAGTCCCGCAGAAAGCCGAGGACCTCCGCGCCGGACCGGGAGTCGAGGTTGCCGGTCGGCTCGTCCGCGAAGACGATCTCCGGACGCCCGGCCAGTGCACGGGCCACCGCGACCCGCTGCTGCTGGCCGCCGGACAGCTGCGAAGGGCGGTGCCGCAGCCGCCCTGCGAGGCCGACCGTCCCCACGATCAGCTCCAGCCACTCCTGGTCGGGCTTACGGCCGGCGATGTCCAGCGGCAGGGTGATGTTCTCCAGGGCGTCCAGCGTGGGCAGCAGGTTGAACGACTGGAAGACGAAACCGAGCTTCTCCCGCCGCAGCCTGGTCAGCTGACGGTCCTTGAGCCCGGAGAGCTCGGTGTCACCGATCCGGGCCGACCCGCCGGAGATGGCGTCGAGCCCCGCCATGCAGTGCATCAGCGTCGACTTGCCGGAACCGGACGGACCCATGATCGCGGTGAACCGGCCGCGGCCGAACTCCACGGTCACCGAGTCGAGCGCGACGACGCGGGTCTCGCCCTCGCCGTAGACCTTGGTCAGCCCGGTCGCGCAGGCGGCGACGGGAGAGGGGACGCGAAGGCGGGTGGTGGCAGTGGCGGTCTGCGACATGGGTACTCCTGGAAGGGGTGCGAAGTCCCGACCATCGTGGTCGCGCCGTACCCCCGAATCCGTCGCCCTCAGGTCGGGAATGCGGCGCCTGCCCAATGGCAGACCCGCCGCGGCCCGGTCGTCCTCACGGACCACAGTCCCTCTGCCCAATGGCAGAGTCGACAGCTCTGCCCGAAGACAGGGCGGGCGGCCCCGGGCCGGTGCTCAGCCCATGAGCCCGGCCTGGTGCGCCAGTACCGCCGCCTGTACCCGGCTGCCGCACCCGGTCTTCTCCAGAATCGCCCGGACGTGGCTCTTGACCGTCCCCACCCCGATGCCGAGCCGCCTGCCGACATCCGGGTTCGACAGCCCCTCCCCCAGCATGACCAGCACTTCCCGCTCCCGGCCCGTCAGCCCCACGATCCTGCTCTCCGGGACGGCCCCGGCCCCGCCGCCGCTCAGCATCCGCCGTACGACGGTCCCGGTGACGCCCGGCGACAGCACCGCATCCCCCGCAGCCGCCGCCCGCACCGCGCGGATCAGCTCCTGCGGCCCCTCGTCCTTGAGCAGGAAGCCGGTGGCACCGGCCCGCAGGGCCCGGGTGACGTTCTCCTCGTCGCCGAAAGTGGTGAGCATGACCACCTGCGGCGCGGGGTCCAGGGCGACCAGCGGTTCGACGGCCGCGAGTCCGTCGAGTACGGGCATGCGGATGTCGATGAGCACCACGTCGGGCCGGTGCTCGGTGGCGAGCCGGACGGCCTCGGCGCCGTTGACCGCCTCGCCCACCACCTCGATGCCCTCGGCGTGCCGGAGGATCAACCGGACGCCGTGCCGGATCATCTCCTCGTCGTCCGCGAGCACCACCCGGATCGTGGGACTCGCCCCGGTGCGTGCGAAGTCGGCCTGGTCAGTCATGTGTGCTGCTCCTACGGGGCGGTTCGGTCGCTCGTTCCGTCACCATGGGGACCGCAAAACGGTCGATCGCGATCAAGATGTCGGACCGGAAGCAGTAGCGGACAATCATTACTCGCCCGCCCTTGGACTCCCTGTCCGTGTAGGGATACATGCAGTCCGTTGCGGAGCCCGGCCGCGGCGGCTCGTGCCCGAGGGCCGCCGCACGCGTCACGGCGTCCTCGCCGGCCACGGACCGCTGCACGCGCTCCTTGGTCATCCCCACCCGGGGCTTCTCGGGGCCCTCATGCGGGAGGTCGTACCGTGAATGGCCCACCAGCAGGACCCCGAACAGCATCATCGCCCCCACCCCCGCCAGGCCCAGCAGCCCGGTGACGGCACCGGCGAGGCGCCGCTGGAGGGTGGAGAGCCCGCCGCCGTGCTCGCCGTCGCCGTCGCCCGGCCCCTTCTCGTACGGCTCCGCCTCCGCCCGCTCCGCGCCGGGCCCGGGGTCGGCGGGGATATCTGCGGCCACAGCGAACCCTCCGCCAGGCGTCCGGCCGGCCTCCAGGTCGCCGCCGAGCAGTGCCACCCGCTCCCCCAGCCCGGTCAGTCCACGCCCGGTGCCGAGGCCGGTCGTGGCAGCGGGTGGCACGGGCGGCACACCGTTGCGCACCTGAACGCGCACCCGCCCGTGGGCGTGGCGAACGGTGACGGTCACATGGGCCCCGACCGCGTACCGGTGCACGTTGGTGAGCGATTCGCGCACCACCCGGTGGACCGCCCGCCGCACCCGGGCCGGCCGCGCATCAAGATCGGCCCCCTCCCAGGAGAACTCGACGGGGATGCCGACGCCCCGCGACTCCTCGACCAGTGCCTCGATGTCCGCGCGGGTACCCGTCGCATCGGTCAGCGCATCGGTCCCGGTGTCCCGCCCCAACGGGCCCAGTACCCCCAGCACCTCCCGCAGCTCCTGCATCGCATCACGGGCGGCTTGGCCCACCACGGCCGCCTCGTCCTGCAGCTGGGGCGCCTCCCTGCCCAGCGCCAGCTCCAGCCCGCCCGCGTGCAGCGAGACCAGGCTCAGCCGGTGCCCGACCAGATCGTGCATCTCCACAGCGATACGCGACCGCTCCCGCACCCGCGACTCGCTGTCCGCCAGCCGCCGCGCCTCCTCAGCGGCGGCCGTGCGCTCCCGCAACGCCCGCAACAGCCGGTCCTGCTGCCCCGCAGCGGTGCCCACCAGCCCGGGCACCACGACCGTGATGGTGGCCAGTACCGCACCCAATGCCAGGCCGAAGGGCCAGCTTCCCAGCTCCGTCTGCGGCGCGGACGCCGCGCAGGTCACCATCGCCGAGACGACCGCCCCGAGCAGCACGCCGACACGCTGCCGCGGCGTCTCCAGCTGCCGGGTCGCGCTGTAGGCGGCCACCGCGGTCAGCAGCGCCACGGAAGGCACCACCCCCATCAGCACCGCCAGCCCCACCACACAAACCACCGGCCACCGCCGCCGCACCAGCACCAACGCGATACCGATGAGCCCCAGCGCCGCCTCCCCGCCCTTCAGCCTGCCGTCGATACCCGTCACACCGACGTGGGTGAGCAGCACCAGCCCCCCGGCCAGAACCGCCTCCCCCACCGCCCGCCACAGGTGCCGCCCCTGCTCCCCGGGCCCTGCAAAGGGCCTACGGGACGGGTGGTTCTCGACAGCTGGCGGGTTACTGGACGACATAACGCCGATTATTAAGGCCTCCGCACGGACCTTCCCTACGTCTTAGGGGCGACTCGGCCTCTACCCAAAGAGAGAGGCCGCCGAGGCTTGCCGGGATGGGAGTTATCCACAGGGTCGGCGGCAGGGGGCTGGGAGCTCGTAGGCTTCTGGGATGGCTCTGGCGGACGTGGAAGTGGTCGTGGACATGGATGTGGAAAGCGCTTCGGAGGCGGGCGAGGCGGTGCAGGTGCTGCGCCGGGTGTTCGGGTATGAGGCGTTCCGCGGCAGCCAGCAGGAGATCATCGAGCACGTCATAGGGGGCGGGGACGCGGTCGTCCTGATGCCGACCGGTGGCGGCAAGTCGCTGTGTTACCAGATTCCCTCGCTGGTCAGGGGCGGTGTGGGGGTGGTGATCTCGCCGCTGATCGCCTTGATGCAGGACCAGGTCGACGCTCTGCGGGCGCTCGGGGTGCGGGCCGGGTTCCTCAATTCGACGCAGGATCTGGAGGAGCGGCGGCTCGTCGAGGCCGAGTTCCTGGCCGGGGAGCTGGATCTGCTCTATCTGGCGCCGGAGCGGTTGCGGGTGGAGCAGACGCTGAGCCTGCTGGACCGGGGGAAGATCTCGCTGTTCGCGATCGACGAGGCACACTGCGTCGCGCAGTGGGGCCATGACTTCCGGCCCGACTATCTGGCGCTGTCGATGCTGCACGAGCGCTGGCCCGAGGTGCCGCGGATCGCGCTGACCGCCACCGCGACCGAGGCCACCCACGCCGAGATCACCTCACGGCTGCGGATGGCGGACGCCCGGCACTTCGTGGCGAGCTTCGACCGGCCGAACATCCAGTACCGGATCGCGGCGAAGAACGAGCCGAAGAAGCAGCTGCTGGAGCTGCTGCGGAGCGAGCATGCGGGCGAAGCGGGGATCGTCTACTGCCTGTCGCGTGCGTCGGTGGAGAAGACCGCGCAGTTCCTGGTGGAGAACGGCATCGCCGCGGTGCCGTATCACGCCGGGCTCGATTCCCGTACGCGGGCCGAGAACCAGGCGCGGTTCCTGCGTGAGGACGGGCTGGTCGTGGTCGCCACGATCGCGTTCGGGATGGGCATCGACAAGCCGGATGTGCGGTTCGTGGCGCATCTGGATCTGCCGAAGTCGGTGGAGGGCTACTACCAGGAGACCGGGCGTGCCGGACGTGACGGCCAGCCGTCGACGGCCTGGCTGGCGTACGGGCTGCAGGACGTCGTGCAGCAGCGGAAGCTGATCGACGGGTCGGAGGGCGACGAGGCACACCGTCGGCGTCTGGCCGCCCACCTCGACGCGATGCTGGCGCTGTGCGAGACGGTGGAGTGCCGGCGGGTCCGGCTGCTGGCGTACTTCGGGCAGGAGAGCGCCGCCTGCGGCAACTGCGACACCTGCCTGGCCCCGCCGCAGACCTGGGACGGCACGGTCCCCGCGCAGAAGCTGCTGTCGACGGTCGTGCGGCTGCAGCGGGAGCGCGGGCAGAAGTTCGGGGCGGGGCAGATCATCGACATCCTGATGGGGAAGAAGACCGCGAAGGTCATTCAGTTCGATCATGATGCGCTGAGCGTCTTCGGAGTGGGGAGCGACCTCCGGGAAGCCGAATGGCGGGGTGTGGTGCGGCAGCTGCTGGCGCAGGGGCTGCTGGCCGTCGAGGGGGATTACGGCACGCTGGTCCTCACGGACACCAGCGGTGAGGTGCTGCGCGGCGCGCGCGAGGTGCCGATGCGGCGGGAGCCGGAGAAGGCCGCCCGGGCCGCCAAGGCGAAGGCCAAGGCCAAGCGGGCTCCGGTGGATCTGCCCGAGGAGGCGCTGCCGCTCTTCGAGGCACTGCGCGGCTGGCGGGGCCGGACGGCCAAGGAGCAGGGCGTTCCGGCGTATGTGATCTTCCACGATGCGACGCTCAGGGAGATCGCCACCCTCCGGCCGGCGACGACCGCCGAGCTCGGCTCGGTCGGCGGGGTCGGCGAGAACAAGCTCGCGAAGTACGGGCAGCAGATTCTGGATGTGCTGGCGGGGGAGGACGGAGGCGGAGAGGGAGACGGCCCTGGAGTCGGAGACGGCCCTGGAGTCGGAGACGGCCCCGGAGTCGGACGAGGAGACGGAGAAGGAGACGGAGAAGGGGCCGCGGCTTTGGGGGATGGGCGTGCGGCGGCGGTGCCAGGGGCGGCGGTGCCGGGGGCGGACGATCATGAGGTGCTGCCGGAGCCGCCGGATGACATCGACTGGTGAGCGGCGGTAGGTCAGGGCGGCTCGGAGGGGCTGCGCGGTAGGCGCAGGACGGCTCGGGCGCCGCCATCGGGGGCGTTGGAGAAGCGCAGGTCGATGCCCAGGACGGCGGCCTGTCCGACGGCGATGGTCAGGCCCAGGCCATGGCCCTTGCCGCGGCCCGGGGCGTCGGTGCGGAAGCGCTGGGGGCCGTGGTGGAGCAGCTCAACGGGGTAGCCGGGCCCGTGGTCGCGTACTTCGATGGCCGGGGGGCCGTCGGGTGGGGCGTCGACGGTCACCACGACCGGGGGCCGGCCGTGCCGGTGAGCGTTGAGGACGAGGTTGGCGAGGATGCGGTCGAGGCGGCGGCGGTCCGTCTCGACGACCACGTCGGAGCGGATCCTCACCTCGGTGTCGAGGCCGGTGGCGCGTACGGAGCGTTCGACCAGCGTGCCCAGTTCGTACGTGGCGAGATCGGCGTGCTCGGTACCGGAGTCCAGCCGGGAGATCTCCAGCAGGTCCTCGGTGAGACGGTGCAGCGCCCGCAGCCGGTCGTTGATCATCTCCTTGGGGCGGCCCTCCGGGAGCAGCTCGGCCGAGGCGAGGATGCCGGTGAGGGGCGTACGGAGTTCATGGGCGACATCGGCGGTGAAGCGCTGTTCGGCCTGCAGCCGGCTCTGCAGCGAACCGGCCATCGAGTCCAGGGCGGCGGCCACCGCCGCCACCTCATCCCGCCCCGCCGGACCGCCGCCGAGCCCCTGACCTGCATCGCTGCCGACCCGGGCGTCCAGGTCACCGGCCGTGATCCGGCGCGCGACCGCCGCCGTGGTGGTCAGCCGACGGCTGATGCGATGGGCGAGGGCCAGCCCGGCGAGGGCCACCACCGCGGCGGCGAGTACGGCCGAGCCGAGGATGGCGGTGTCGAGCTTCTCCAGGGAGCGGTGGGTGTTGTCGTAGGAGTGCCAGACGGCCATCACCTGCCCGTCGGCCGGCGCCGCCGCCCACATGACGGAGTGGCCCCGATATGTGCCGACCATGCTGCCGCGCTTGCCGGAGCGCACCAACTCCCGCAGTTTGTCCGGGAGTTCAGATGGGTTGAGGACGGAGTTGATGCCCTCGCGCGAGGTGCCGTACTCGAAGGCGTCCAGGGCGGTGTCGAGGTTGGTGCGGGTCTCCTTGCGGAGCGCGCCGACGGTCTGACGGGCCACCACGTCGTGGGCGAGGACGCCGAGGACGGCGGCGACCGCGCAGCTCACCGCCATCACGGTCAGCGCGATCTTCCAGCGCAGGGAGACCGCCGGGCGCCTCATGTGCCGCCGCCACCGGTGTCCGGGGCCAGCCGCTTGCGGGGCTCGTCGAGGGTGAGGTCCCACAGATCCATCGAGTCGCCGTCCCAGACGTAGTCGGTGACGGCGACGTAGCGCGGATCCATGGTGGGCTCACGGATGGAGAGGTGACCGGCCGCCAGTTCGACCCCGGCCAGTACGGCACGCAGTGCGAGCACCCGGGTCACCACCCCGCGCCGCACGGTGTAGACGCGCAGCTCGCTGTTGCGGGGGCCGTGATCGATGGCGGTGATCAGATCCGGCCTGCCGTCGTGCGTGACGTCGTACAGCTGCGGGCTGCGTACGTCCGCCGGGGCGGGCGGACGCCTGCCTTCCGCGGTGAAGTCCGCGGCGACGACGGCGAGCGGGTCCGCGTCCGCCATGCTGCCGCCGGGGACGCGCGGGACACCGCGTACGGGTTCGAGCACCGAGGGCCTGTCGTCCCGGCCGAGGGGGGCGGGCGAGTACTCCGGCCACAGCGCGAGCGGGGCCTTGACGTCCCGGGCCCGCCCATCGTTCTCCAGACCCTCCAGTCCGGCGCATCCGCCGAGGAGCAGGAGGAGGGGGAGGAGGGGGAGCATGTGGCATCGCCACCGTCGCATGGCATTGCCACCGCCTCCCTGACTCCGTGCCCACGTACTGCCGCACATGCGGGCATGACCGCCACAAACCAGGACGAACCGACCTGGCCACACCACGCTATCCAAGGTGGCTGGAGGGGGAATCTTCAGCGCGGCCATTCCGATGGCGGTGACGAAGCGGAGGCGGTGAAGCCCCGGAGGCAGGTAGCGCCGGAGGCGGGTGGCGGCCCGGCAGCACCCTCTGCTGCCCCCGCGGCCCCGCACCCCGTAACCCCGCCACCCCCGCCACCCCCGCCACCCCCGCCGCGTTGGCAGCTTTTGCGGAGTTTGGCGGGCCTTGCCGGACGGCCCGTCACAGGACCGATCCCAGAGATCTTGCTGACTGTTACACAACGTATGGATCGCCGTTAAGGACGCTCCGTAACGTGCTGTGCCGTAAGACGCCCCAATTGGCGGCCCGAGCCGCCCCGACGAGGAGTACCCATGCGGGCCCAGCGCCGCTCCGTGATCCGTACCGCCACCGTCGCGACCGGCGCGCTGGCAGTCCTGCTGCTTCCCGCAGGCTCCGCCTTCGCCGCCGATTCCACCGCGCCCACGGAGAGCCGGACGTCGATCATGCTGCCCGACAACGGGCTGGCCGGACTGGCCGAGAAGGCCGGCCACCTGCCCAAGGCGGGAGTGCTGGGCGGTGTCGGCGCGCTGGGCGTGGCGGGCACGGTCGTCGCCGTACACCGCCGGCGCCAGGAGGCCCGGGGCGGCCAGGCCTGAGCTGCCGGGCCTGAGCCGCCGGGGCGGAGCACGCGCGCCCGACCGGCGGGTCCGCCCGCCGTTCCCGCCCGGCTACTCCCCTACCAGCCGCTGCACGTCCTCGTACCCCAGCACCGCACGGCCCGTTCCGGACACATCCGGCAGCTCCCGCTCCGTACGGATGGCGTCCGCCGCCCCGAGGGCGGCCTGCAGGGCCGTACGGAAGAGCAGCGAGCCGGTGCTGATGCGGCGTACGCCCAGCTCCGCCAGCCGGCTGACGGTGTGCCGCCCGGGGGCGAAGAGGATGTTCACCGGCGCGGGAACCCCGGCGACCAGTGCCGCCACGTCATCGTCGGCGACGACACCCGGCACGAACACCCCGTCCGCGCCCGCGGCCAGATAGCTCTCGGCGCGCGCGAGCGTCACCGACAGCGGCGGCGGGGCGTCCACCAGCCAGTGGGTGTCGATCCGGGCGTTGAGGAACAGCCCCGGCGCGCGCTCCTTCGCCGCGCTGATCAACTCGGCCTGGCGGGCCGGGTCCTGCAGCCCCGCGCCGCCGGGCAGCCCGTCCTCCAGATTGATCCCCGCGGCCCCGGCCTCCGCCAACTCGCCCGCGAGTTCGGCGACTTGGGCCGGATCGCCGCCGAAGCCGTTCTCGATGTCGACGGTGTAGGGGCAGGCCAGCCGGCCGTTGAGGCGCAGCGCCAGGGCCAGCGTCGCATCCCGGGCCTCGGCCATACCGCGCCCGTCCGGATAGCCGTGGGCCGCGGCGACCCCCAGGCTCGTCGTACCGATCGCCGCATATCCGTCCGCGGCGAGTGCGACGGCCGAGGCGACGTCCCAGGCATTGGGCAGCAGCAGCGGCTGGTCGGCGTGGTGCAGCGCGTGGAAATGGAAGGTGGCGTACTCCGGGGAGGTGCTCATACGGGCACCGTAGGCATGTCTCCCTTCGGTAGGCACCGAAGACTCGCGGCGGAGATTCGAGTCATGACCACTCCGGCGTACAGCACCCGGCTCGCGCGGCTGGCCGCGCTGCTCGCGGACCGCGCCCGAGCCTCCTTCTGCCCGGCGCTCCATGAGCTGCTGGGGATCGACGGGGCGGCGGCGGGTCTCGTGTGACGGCGGGGCGGCCGGGGGGCCGTGAAATCCCCGCGCTCCCGCCCGCTCCTGCCGCGTACCGTACGGACATGATCGACACGCCACGCCCCGAGGGGGCCCCGACCCTCACTCTCTGGCGCCCCACCGGCCCCGAGGAGCTCGCCCTGGTCGAGGCGTCCGGCTGGCGCGCCTGGCCGCCGCGCCTGCCCGACCAGCCGATCTTCTACCCCGTCCTCAACGAGGACTACGCGATACGCATCGCCCGCGACTGGAACGTCCCGGCCTCCGGGGTCGGCCATGTCACCCGCTTCGCCATCGACGCGGACTTCGCCGAGCGCTACCCCGTCCGGCAGGCGGGCGGCCGGACCATCCTCGAACTATGGGTCCCCGCCGAGGAGCTGGACGAGTTCAACCGCCATATCGTCGGGCGTATCGAGCTGGTCCACACCTTCCGCCCGCCGCAGGAGCCGTGACGGGGCGACGGCTCACCCCCCGGGGCCCCCGTCGCAGGCCCCGGGCCGCCCGTACACCGTGATCCGGGCGCCGCGGACCTCCGTGGTGCGGCAGCGTTCGAAGGCGGTGCGCAGGGTGGCCCGCTTGGCGATCTCCTGGTCGTTGTCGTCGGCGGGCTGGCCGTCGGGGTCGCCGGCGACGACGATGCGGCGGGTGGCCAGCATGCGCGCGCGGATGGCGTCGCCGGAGAGCTCGGTTCCGTAGAGGGTGCGGGAGTCCACGGGGCTCTCGGCCAGGGCGAGGTCGTCGAGACCTCGGAACTCCTGGGGCAGGGTCGCCGCCCAGATGCGCCGGCGGGACGGCATGAACAGCAGGCCGTCGCCGGGCTCGGCCGCCTCGCGTACGGCGTGGGCGACCGCGGTGACGTCGTCGACCCGGCTGTCCGCGGTGCGGAGGCGGACGTTCACCGGCAGCAGCGCCGCGACGGCCAGGGCCAGCGCCAGCGTGCGCCGCAGCCGCCGCGCACGGGTCTGCCCCTGTTCACCCGCCGGGCGGAGCAGCCGGGCCAGCGCCCCGCCCGCGAGGAGCGCGAATCCGACGACGTAGAAGAGGACGTAGCGGTCGACGTAGGCGGGCTCGACGTGGGAGAGGAGGAGCAGAAGGAGGGTGGGCAGGAGGAGCAGGGGGACGCCCAGGGCGCGCAGGCCGATCGGGCCGCGGGAGAGCACCCGGACGCGGGCGCAGGCCAGGCCGAGGACCGCGAGCACGGCGAAGGTCAGCAGCTGCAGGGGATCCGGCCACATCAGCCAGCTGAGCTGCGCGGACTGCCGGGTGCTGAAGACCGCGAGCGGGGCCAGACCGGCGAGGACGGTGCCGGCGGCCAGCGCCCAGGCCCGCAGCACGCGACGGGGCAGGCGCGCCAGCACGACCGCGGCGCCGTGTACGGGCAGCGCCAGACACGCGAACTCGTGCAGCAGGCAGGCGAACAGCATCAGCGCCGTATAGCCGAGCCACAGTTTTCTGCGCGGCCGGGCGGCGGCCACCACCAGCAGGTACGTGGCCCAGACGACCGCGGCGCAGACCGTCGCGTACGAGCGGCCTTCCTGCGCGTACTGCTGCACGACCGGGACCAGCGCGAAGGTGAGGCCCGCGAACAGACCCGCCCGCCGCCCGACCAGCCGTTGGCCCAGCAGGGCAACGCCCGCCGCGGCGGCGGTCATCGCGACCGCGGACGGCAGTCGCAGGCCGACGGCGGTACCGAGGGCGTCGCCGAGCGTGGCGTCACAGAGGCGGAACCACACGTGCATCAGCGCGTAGTACAGGCCGTGTACGACATCGACGTGCAGCAGCGTGGCCCACAGATCGGCGGGCGCGCGGTGCGCCATGTCGTAGGTGACCGCCTCGTCCCGCCAGATGGCGCCCTGCCGGCGGATCCCCCACGCCGCCAGGAGCAGCATCAGACCGGACGGCATCAGCACCACCGCGCCCTGGGCCAGCCACGCACGGCGCGCGGCCAGGGCGGACGCGTACGCCTGCGGCTGCCGTGCCGGCGGGTGCGGTGCCGGCGGCTGCTGCTCGGCCTGGGCTACGTCGATGACGGGCTCCGGTGACGGAGAGTTCCGGGGGGCGGAGGGGGTGTGGCGTGTGCCGGGGCTCCGGTGACGGAGAGTTCCGGGGGGGGGCCGGAGGGGATGTGGTGTGTGCCGGGGCTCCGGGGACGGGCAGGGGATGCCCGCCGGGCCGGAGCCCCGGCGCACTCACCCGAGCCGGGTCAGCTTCGCTCCGAAGCCCGGCTCGACGAGGTCCTTCTGCAGGGCCACCGGCACCTTCTGGGTGCTCTCGCCGTTGCCGACCGTCAGCACGCCCACCTTGGTACCGGCCTTCACCTCGTGCGGGAGGGTCTTGCCGCCGTTGCCGATGCTCAACTTCAGCTTCTGGCCCGGGACTCCGATCGCCTTCAGGTCCTTGGTGGCGACGACCGGCGTCAGCCCGCCCAGGCCGTCGTCGACATAGCCGACGACCTGCCCCTTCTTCACCGCCGTGGCAGAGGTGAGCGCCTCGCGCACCGCTTCGATGACCGTCTTGCTGTTGTCCTTGACCATGGTGAGGCTGTTGGAACCGTTGGGGTCCAGGCCCTTGAAGTGCTGGTCCATCATCGTGCCGAGGATCAGCCGGTCCTTGCCGTCCACCGTCTTGTAGGCCGCCCACGACAGCGTGCCGCCGGCCGCCGTGCTGGAGCCGGTCTTGATGCCCTTGATGCTCAGACCGGGCGCCAGCAGCAGGTTGTCGTTGTTGTTGTTGATCGGCTCCGGAAGGCCCGGAATCTTGGCGTTGGGCATGGCGACGACCGGGCGGAAGGCCTCGAACTTCATGACGGCCTCGGCCAGCTTGAGCTGGTCGACGGCGGTGCTCACGGTCTTGGAGTCCAGGCCGCTGGGGTCGGTGTAGGTGGTCTTCGTCATGCCCAGGTCCTTGGCGGCGTCGTTCATCTTCTTGACGAACGCCGCCTCGTTGCCGGACTTGGTGTCCCAACGGGCCAGCAGCCGGGCGATGTTGTTGCCAGACGGGATCATCAGCATCTTGATCATGTCCTGCTGGCTGAACTTCTGCCCCGCCTTGAGCCCCTCGATCCGCGACTCGCTCTCGGAGCCGCCCTCGGCCACCGCCTTGGCGTCGACCTCGATCTCCGGGCCCTTCTCGTCCTTCTTGAGCGGGTGCTCCTTGAGGATGACGTAGGCCGTCATGATCTTGGCGACGCTCGCGGTCGGCACCGGCTTCTGCTCGCCGAACGTCCCCAGCTCACCGGAGCCCACGACCTTGATCGCCGCCTGCCCCTTCTCGGGCCACGGGATGGAGAGCTTGCCGCCCTCGAAGGTGAACGAGGACTTGGCGTCGCCGAGGACGACCATCGGGGCGGGCAGCGGCCGCACCGCCTGGACGACCACGAAGATGATCGCCAGCAGCACCGCCAGCGGGGTCCAGATCTTGAACCGGCGGACGACCGTGCGCAGCGTGGTCTCGGGCGGCGGCGGGGTGTTGGTGAGCTTCGCCAGGAGGTCGAGCGGCGGCAGGGGTTGCTGCTTGGTCCGCTCCGACTCGGGCAGCGCGCCGGAGGCGGCCCCGGCAGTGGCACCCGTGGCGGCGGGCGGCATGGCACCCGGCCGGCCCGCGGACTGGGGCGCCGCGGTCGGCTTCGCGGCGGGGGCGGCGGACGACAGGGAACCCGGGGCCCGGTCGGCACGCGCCCCGCCGGACGCCTCACTCTCGCCCTTGCCCTTGCCCTCGCCCTTGCCCGGAGCCTTGTCCGCGGGCTCGTCCGGCTTCGCGGCCGGCTTGGTCGCCGGCTTCTCCGCGGGCTTCTCGGCGAGCTTGTCCGCGGCTTTCTCCGCGGCCTTGTCGGGCGTACGGGTGGCGGGGGTCTTGGGCGCCGTCTTGCCCAGCGACCTGCCCGCCGTACCGTCGTCATCCGCCGACTTCAGCGCCACGAACTGGCTGGTCCGCTCGGCGTCGCGCTCGGGGGCGTCCTTGGTGTCGCCCTTGGCACCACCCTTGGGCCCGGCCTCCCCGCCCTTGGTCTCGGGCTGGGTCTCGGGCTCGGTCTCGGTCTTGCTCTCGGGCTTGTCCTTGGACTTGTCCGTGGGCTTCTTGTCCGTGGGCTTGCCCTTGGCGGACGGGGGGACCTTGAAGACGGCGGTCGCCTGGTCGACGGGCTCGGCCGACGCACCCTTCCCCTTAGCCGATTTCGCAATAGCAAACACTCGGGTCGCGTCATCCACCGCCGACTCACCGGCCTCGGCGTCGACCTCGGCGGGCTTGCCCTTCTGCGGCCCGACGGTCTTGAAGACAGCCGTCGGCTGATCAACAACCTCGGGCTCAGCCTCAGACGCAGCCTCGGGCTCAGACTCAGACGCAGCCTCGGCCTTGGGCTTGACCTTGGACTCAGGCTTGGCCTTGGGTTCAGGCTTGGCCTCGACCTTCGGCTCGACCGCGCCCGCGACCTCGACGTCAGCCTCGGCCTCATCCTTGGCGTCAGCCTTCGCCCCGGACTCGGCACTGCCGCCGTCCCCGTCGGCCTGGGACTCCCCGCCCGCCTTGCCGGAGCCTGCAGCCCGCTCCTCGGACTCCGACTCCCGCGCCGACCCCTTCCCCGGCTCCCGCTCCTTCTTTGCGGAAGCGTCGTCGGCTACCTCGTCGGCCGCCTCAGTCGACACGTCGGCAGACGCGTCGGCAGACGCATCCGCAGCCCCGTCGGCATCACCATCGGAACCGGCGGCACGGTCAGCGTCGTCGTCGGAACCGGCGGCACGGTCGTCGGCGTCACCGCCGTCGTCGCCGTCGGCGTCACCGCCCCCGTCGCTGTCGCCGTCCTCGTCGCCCTTCTCCGCGACCCAGGCGGCCACAGCGGCCCGCAGGCGCTCGTCGCCGCCCTTGGCGCCCTCGCCGTCCCCAGAGGCCTCCTCAGCCCCCTCAGTCCCCTCAGGCACCTCGGACTCCGCCGCCGGCTTCGCTCCCGATTCCTTCGCCGGCTCGTCCGGCTCCCCTCGGAAGACCGACAGGCGCGGATCACGTTCACTCCGCGCCGTCTCCCCCGACGACTGCTTCTTGTCCGACTTGTCGGGGGACTCGCCCGCCACCGATGTCTCCTTCATACGTCGCACTGCTGCCTGGCCCAGTGTTTCCAAGTGTCCTGTGTCCGCGGGACGCCGACTCGCCGCCACGCGAACCGGTATCCGCCGCACCCCACGGATAGCTGTCGCCTACGTGCAAGACGAGAACGACATACCTACCGGTTCCCTAACGAACCCCCCACGCACTCTCGACAGATGAATGTGAGAGGGGTCACCCTGTCATTCATCCACGCGGGGAGGCATGGATGGGCAGGAGCCGCAGAACAATTCCGGAGGAGCTTCTGCTGCTCGCTTTGGACCCGACAACGGGCACCACAGCGCAGCCGCAGTCGCTCGACCTCGGCCTGGCCGGGGCCCAGCTAGTAGAGCTGGCTCTGGCAGGACGGATAGCCCCAGATGGGGATCGTATCGCCGTGGTGATGGCACGGCCGACAGGAGATCCGACTCTGGACTCCGCGCTTGAACTGCTGCGCCGACGCGGCAGTCCGGTGCGCGCGGTCCACTGGATCGGCGGGCCCCGGCTGGGGCTGCGCCAGACGTACCTCACGCATCTCGAACGGTGCGGCATGGTCCATGCCGTGGCGGGACAGATGTGCGGGGTGCTGCCGACGACGCGCTACCAAGCGACGGAGACGGCCATCAGCCGGGAAATCAGGGCCCGGCTGGACAACGCGATCCGTACCGGCGTACCCCCGGACCCGCGGACCGCGGCGCTCGCCGCGCTGGCCCATGCGGTCGGACTCGGCAAGCACCTCTACCCAGGGAACGAGGGGCGGTCATCGCGCTCCCGTCTCCGGGATCTGATCCGTCACGACCCGATGGGCGGGCTGGTCGCACACGCCGTCATGGATGTGCAGAACGGCGTCGGCGCACAGCCCCGGCGGTCGCAGGCCGCCGGGGCGGGAGCGGTACGTCAACCGGCGTCCCGTGCCACGGCGGAGCCGGCCGGCGCGCCGGGGCACGGCCACGGCAGGCGGGCCCGAGTGGGCGCCCGCTGACGCCGTAGGACGCCTACGAGGTCCCGTACCCCACCGGTACAGCGCAACCTCCGCACCAGCCGCACCACCGTCCCCACAGTCCCGTTCGGGAGCCGCAGCAAGGAGCGCGGGTGGCGGGCCGGGCCGTTCTGGACGACGGCCCGGTCCGCCACTCGCGCATATGCTCGCTCGCCTTCTGTGTGCGTTTCACTGCGCGGCGTGACCTTGTAGTGGCAGTCTGCTGAACAGAAACGACAGCAGTACGGAGCCGGAGGTGCACTTCCCGTGGCGTCCAATGTCAATCCCACCGTCAGGCGACGCCGGTTGGGCCAGGAGCTGCGAAGGCTCCGCGAGCTCAAGGGCATGACGGCTGAAGAGGTGGCCGAGCGGCTGCTGGTCTCCCAATCGAAGATCAGCAGACTCGAGAACGGCCGCCGCAGCATCAGCCAGCGCGATGTCCGCGATCTTTGCGGGGTCTACGAGGTCGAGGACCACCGGATAGTCGATTCGCTGATGCAGATGGCGAAGGACTCCCGCCAGCAGGGCTGGTGGCATGCCTTCGGCGACATCCCGTACAGCGTCTACATCGGTCTGGAGACCGAGGCGGCCTCACTGCGGATCTACGAGTCGCTGCTGGTGCCCGGACTGCTGCAGACCCCCGGCTACGCCGAGGCGGTCATTCCCGGCACCGTCCCCGAGCTGGCGCCGGACCACCTGGAGAAGCGGATCCAGGTACGGATGCGGCGCCAGGAGCGGGTCAACGACCCCGAGCGCCCGCTGCGGCTGTGGGTCGTGCTGGACGAGAGCGCGCTGCGGCGGGTGGTCGGCAGCCACCTGATCATGCGCGAGCAGCTCGACCATCTCGTCGAGATGAGTCATCTGCCGCATGTGACGGTCCAGGTCCTTCCGTACAACGCCGGAGCACATGCCGGAATGTCGGGAACGTTCTCCATCCTGGAATTCGATGACGCCTCCGATTCCAGCGTGGTGTACATCGAGGGCGTCACGAGCGACCTCTATCTGGAGAAAACCAACGACGTGCACAAATACACCATCATGTACGAGCATTTGCGCGCACAGGCGTTGAGTGCGGAACAGAGCCGGGAGTTCATCGCCACCGCGGCGAAATTCCATGCGGATGAGATGGGGTGAGGCCCGGACATGGGGAAAATGGGGCGGAATGCGAGATTCCGGATAACGGGTTCGCACGGTACACCCGCCCCCTCCTCCATGAAAAGGGATCAAGAACTATGCCATTCGGACGGGTGAACGGCCTCTGCGGCTGGTGATGTTGGCGCGTAGCGTCATCACTACCGAATCCGCGGTAACTCAGAGTGAGTTGGAGTGAACATGGCCGTGCAGCCGAATTCCGCATTCTCCTGGACCAAGTCCTCGTACTCCGGTGGCAATGGCGCTTGCGTGGAGATCGCCCTCCCCACCACCGCCGCCATCGCAGTACGCGACTCCAAGGACCCCGAGGGGCCGCGCCTCACGTTCGACAACTCGTCCTGGAGCCGCTTTGTGTCGGACGTCGCCGACGGCGCGTTCGACGTGGCGTGACCTGAACCGTCACGGTCCACAACCCGCAGATACGAGCCCTCTCGACTGGATCGCCGTCCCGGCCGAGGGGGCTCGGCCATGCCCACGCCCCGTGAGCAAACCTCAGCGCAATTCGGCCACGTACCGGTCCGTTCCCGGGACGGTCGGCACGAAGGGCGCCACCAGCTCCACCCGCCCCAGCCCCGACTCCGCCACCTCCTCCCCCAGGCCGCCGAAGTGCTCCGCCCAGCCCACGCGCGGATCCCGCTGGAGGAACCACAGCAGCGTGAGCCGGGTGCCGACGCCCTCGACCTGCTTCACATACGTCATGCGGTCCCCCGGCAGCGGGGTGGGCCGGAAGACCATGACCATCGCCGCCGGCGAGCCCGCCAGCCGCCGCGGCAGATGCCGGGCGCGCAGCCACTCCAGCAGCCGGGCCCGATCCTCCGGGCCGTCCGCGTCGACCACCTCCAGCACCAGCCCGGCGTACGGATGGTCCAGCGCATGGAAGTCCCGGGGTCCCGCGGCGCCGTCCCGGTAGACCGTCGCGACATGGTCCTGGAAGGCCGTGAAGACATGCGTACGGTCCTGATAGACCCGGCCGTCCCGGTTGAGGCGCTTGTTGATGCCGACGGTCCACTTCATGTGCTCGTCGTAGCGGCCTTCGGTGAGCCAGTACGTGGAGAGGTAGCAGCCGGCCGTGACCGGCTGGGCGATGGCGGACTTCTCCGGGTAGCGCAGCAGCTGCAGCTCGCGGGTGGCGACCCAGCGGCGGCCGGCGAACATCCAGGGCATCGCCATCGCGCCGGCGATGTAGTGGTCGTCCTCGTACCAGCGGTTGTAGGCGTACTCATGGCCCGGGTGCGGTTCGACCATGGTGATCAGCGCATGGCCGGGGTGCACACCGTAGGGGCCGACAGCGGCCAGCTCGCCGTACGCGGCCACCCGGGTGTCGACGGCGGCTTCGGCGCGGTCCGCGGCGGCGGCTGCGGCGTGGTCCGTGGCTGCGGCTTCGACGTGGTCCGTGGTGGCGGCTTCGGCCGTCCCTGCGGCGGCGGTTGCGTCCTTGGGCGTTCCCCTGCTGTCTGCGGTCATGACCGACAGATGTAGCTGACATACCGTCAGAATGGGAGAGATGCGGCGCCTCCGCGCGTTCACCATGCGGGCACTCCTGCACGCCTCCCCGCGCCCCGCTTAAGCTGCCTGCCCTCTGCAGCTAACGTCGGTTAACAGCAGACCTGAGCGATTGGAGCTGCCATGCCGGACGCGCCCCCTGCCGACGCCCGCACGCCCGTCCCCGAGCTCGCCGCGCGTGCGGCACGGACCGGCAGCTCCCCCGTACGCGACATCCTGGCGCTCACCGCCCGGCCCGAGGTGATCTCGTTCGCCGGCGGACTGCCCGCGCCGGAGCTGTTCGACACGGAGGGCATAGCCGACGCCTTCCGGCAGGTGCTGGCCGAACAGCCGCGGCAGGCCCTGCAGTACTCCACCAGCGAGGGCGACCCTGCGCTGCGCGCGGCCGTCGCGGCGCGCTACACGGCGCGCGGGCTGCCCACCGAAGCGGCCGATGTGCTGGTCACCACCGGCTCCCAGCAGGGCCTGTCGCTGCTGGCCACCACCCTGCTGGAGCCCGGTGACGCGGTGCTGGTCGAGGACCCCTGCTACCTCGCGGCGCTGCAGGTCTTCTCGCTCGCCGGTGCCCGCGTGGTGCCGGTGCCAACCGACGACGAGGGGCTGGACCCGGCCGCGCTCGACGAGATCGCCGCGCGCGAGCGGCCCAAGCTGCTCTACGCCATCCCCACCTTCCAGAATCCGACCGGCCGCACGCTGTCGGCCGAGCGGCGGGCCGCGGTCGCCGAGGTCGCCGCCCGGCGCGGCCTGTGGATCGCCGAGGACGATCCGTACGGAGAGCTGCGCTTCGAGGGCGAGACGGTGCCTTGGGTGGCGTCCTTCCCCGGGGCCGAGGACCGTACGGCGCTGCTGGGCTCGTTCTCCAAGGTGACGGCGCCCGGGCTGCGGCTGGGCACGCTGCGGGCGCCGGCCGCGCTGCGGCGTGCCTGCGTCATCGCCAAGCAGGCCGCCGATCTGCACACCTCCACCATCGACCAGGCGGCCGCGGCCCGGTACTTGGCGGTCGCGGACCTGGACGCCCATCTGGCGCGGGTGCGCGGCGCGTACCGCGAGCGGCGGGACGCCCTGGTCGACGGGCTGGCCGCGGCGCTCCCCGAGGGCTCGCGGTGGAACCGTCCGGCGGGCGGCATGTTCGTCTGGGCGACGCTGCCCGAGGGGTACGACGCCACGGCCCTGCTGCCCGGGGTCGTACGGCAGAACGTCGCCTACGTGCCCGGGGCGCCGTTCTTCGCCGGGACGCCGGACGCCGCCGCCGTCCGGCTGTCGTTTGTGACGCACCCCCCGGAGGAGATCCGCCAGGGCCTGGAGCGACTGGCGACGGCGCTGGGGAGTGTCGGCCACCGGGAGGGGTGAGGGGGCGGCCGCCTGGCATCCCGGCGGCGGCAACCCGGTTGCGCTGCAAGTCCGTTGCCCTGCAGGTCCGTTGCCCTGCGAGTCCGTTACCGCAGGCGGTGCGGAGCCGTGCGGGGAGGGAGCCGTGCGGGGAGATCGCACCCGGCCGGCCGGATGCCGCGCCGCTATGGCTTTCCCGTACCCCCGGCCCTACCCTGACGCTCCGTCAGACGCGGTCGGAAGCGGACCGGCCGGCCTGCCCGGCCAGGAGGCAGAGATGCTGCTGCGGAACAAGACCGTCGTCGTCTCGGGCGTCGGGGCCGGGCTCGGCCATCAGGTCGCGGCGGCCTGTGTGCGGGACGGCGCCTCGGTCGTGCTGGGGGCCCGTACGGAGGCGAACCTCGCCGCATCGGCCGCGCGGATCGACCCTTCGGGCGAGCGTACGGCCTGGCGGGCGACCGACATCGGCGACGAGGCGCAGTGTGAGGCGCTGGCCGCGCTCGCCGAGCGGCGCTTCGGCGGCATCGACGCGGTGATCCATGTCGCCGCCCTGGACTCGCTCTTCGGCGGCCTGCGGGAGGCCGACTTCGACTCCTGGCGCGACGTCGTGGACGTCAACCTCTTCGGCACGCTGCGGATGACCCGCGCCTGTCTGCCCTCGCTCACGGCGCGCGGCGGCGGATCGGTGGTGATGATCGGCACCCAGTCGTCGGTCGCCGCGCCCTCGCAGGTCCGGCAGGCGGCGTATGCGGCGTCCAAGGGCGGGCTGGTCTCGGCGATGTACTCGCTGGCGCGCGAGCTGGGACCGGACCGGATCCGGGTCAACACCGTGCAGCCGGGGTGGATGTGGGGGCCGCCCGTCGAGGCGTACGTACGGTTCCAGGCACATACCGAAGGCGTCCCGGAGTCCGAGGTGCTCGCCCGGCTCGCCGACCGGATGGCGCTCCCCGAGCTGGCGACGGACGCGGACGTGGCGGAGACCGCGGTCTTTCTGGCCTCCGACCGGGCGCGGGCCATCACGGGCCAGTCGCTGCTGGTCAATGCGGGCGAGCTGATGCGGTAGCCGTCCGCGCTGCCCTCGCGCGCGACCGGATGACGCTGCCCGAGCTGACGACGGACGCGGACGTGCGCGAACCGGCCCGAACGGCGCTCCTCCCGACCTCCCGACGGTCAAGCGAACGCCCGGCGCCCCTCCCCGCTGGTTCGGCTTTCTGAGCGTATGCGCTGCTGACCGAACGGCTGCTGCCGCACGGCCTGCTGGGCCTGGTCACCGTCGGCTTCTTCTCCCACACGATGGCCATGTGCTCCTCGGACGCCAACGCCATCTCCGCGGTGGTCACCCGCGATATCGCACCGGCGCTCTCGGCGAAGGCGCGCGGCTGGCCGCACCGGGCCGGGCTGCTGGCCGCGCGGCTGTCGACCGTCGCCTTCCTGGGCCTGTCGATGGCGATAGCGACCCAGGTCAACTCGCCCACGTTCAAGGACATCATCACCGTCGTCATCAAGTGGGTGGCGGGACTGGTCGGGCCGATCTCCGTCCCGTTCCTGCTCGGCTTGCTGCGGGTGTTCCGCAGGTCCGGGCCCACGGCGGCGCTGGGGTCCTGGGCAGCCGGTCTGTTCGCGTTCTGGCTGACCAACTACGGCCTGACCGGCGTCCAGTTGCAGATCCAGATCGTCTCGCCGGTCGCCACCTCGCTCGTGCTCTTCCTCCTGATCGGTCTCCTACGGCCGTAGGCCACGGCGGAACGGGACGCGGTGCTGGCACGGATCAACTCCGCGGCGACGAGGGCGACGAGGGTTACGGCTACTGCGGGGCAGCGGCTGCGGTGGCGGCGGCTGCGCGGCGGGTGGAGCCGCGGCGGCTGCCGCACGTACGGCGGGGCTTCCCGCGCAGGGGGACGGCGGGTCTCCTGCGCGGGAAGACGGTGCGGGGGATACGCCCGACCCGGGACTCAGGTCATCGTGACGGTGGCCAGCAGCGCGCCCCCGGCGAACACCTCCACCCAGAAGTAGAACCACGACGGGTACCAGGACCCCGGCGCCTCGGCGAGGCGGGCCGCGAGGCGGCCGCCGGCCATCCCCAGCAGCGCGACGGCGACCGCGAGCACCGCGCCGCGCCGCAGGAGGTCCGCCGGATCGACGGCCGCCCAGCCGAGCAGCGCGGCCATCGCCACCCCGAACCCGCCGTAGACGGCCCGCACTTCGGTACGGGCCGTCGCCCCGTCCAGCCCGATGCCGAACGGGCGGACCAGACGGGCGGGGGCGGCCAGCCCGTACAGCCCCGCCGCGAGGAAGAAGAGGGCGAAGGCGAGGTGTACGGCGGTGAGGGGGAGCGCCGTGCCCGGGCCGGACGCCATGGGGATCATCAGAGGAATCTTCATACCGGGGAGGATGCCGTGCAATGAGCAGCACCTTCCACGGCACGTTCGGGCTCCGGCCGAGCCGCTTGCCGGGCGCCGAGTGCACCGTGCGTCATCGTCGATGAGGTGGCGGGGCAGGCGGGAGCCTGGGCGCCGGGTGTACGACGCGGCCGCCGGCCTCAGGCCCGCGGGTAGGCGTAGCCGGCCTCAGGCCCATGGGCGCTGGCCTCAGGCCCGTGGGTAGCCGTAGCCGGCCTCAGGCCCGTGGGTAACGGGCGAGCCACCCCGGCGACGAGCCGGCCGGGCCGTGCAGCGCCGCGCCCTGCGTCATCTCCATGGAGAAGTCGTCGGCCAGCTGCAGGATCGTCTCCCGGCCCTCCAGCTCGACCAGCCACACCGGCGGCAGGGCCGTCTCACCGTGCAGGGTGCCCAGCAGATTGCCGCAGATGGCGCCGGTGGAATCGCTGTCACCGCTGTGGTTGACGGCGAGCAGCAGGCCGTGCCGGATGTCCTCGGCGACCAGTGCGCAGTACACGCCGATCGACAGCGCCTCCTCGGCCGTCCAGCCCTCGCCCAGCGACTCCACCCGGGCGGGCGTCGGCATGCCCTGCCGTACGGCGCCGAGCGCGCGCTTGAGGGCGTCGGTGGTCTCCTCGTGGCCGGGGCGGGTGGCCAGGTGCGCCAGTGCCTTCTGTACGGCGCTGTCGAGGTCCTCGCCACGGGCCAGCGAGTGGCTGATGACCGCGAACGCGCCGGCCGCCAGATAGCCGGTGGGGTGGCCGTGCGTCTGCGCCGCGCACTCGACGGCGAGCTGGAAGACCAGCTGCGGCTCCCAGCCGACCAGCAGCCCGAACGGCGCGGAGCGCATCACGGCGCCGCAGCCCTTCGAATCGGGGTTCTTGGGCTGTTCGAGCGTGCCCATCACCTCGTCGCCGAGCCCGGTCAGGCAGGCCCGTCCGGGCGCGCGGCGGGAGTAGAGCCACTCCTCGCGGGCGAGCCAGCCGTCGTCCTTCCTGCGCTCGTCCGGGCCCCAGTCGTGCTGGGTGGCGGCCCAGCGCAGATAGGCGCGGTGGACGTCGGTGGGCGGATGCCAGGCGCCCGTGTCGCGGCGCACCTGGGCCCGGATCAGGCCGTCGACGGTGAACAGGGTCATCTGGGTGTCGTCGGTAACCGCACCCCGCCGCCCGAAGGCGGGCACGAAGTCCGTGACGCCCTCCTGGCCGTGCGCCTCGCGTATCGCGTCCAACGAGTCGAATTCGATACCGGCGCCGAGCGCATCGCCGATGGCGCCGCCGAGCAGACAGCCGCGTACCCGGCTGCGGAAGTCCTGCTGTTCCGCGCGCCCCCAGATGGCGCCGCCTCCCGCTGCGCTCATGCCGACACTCCCCCTGGGAGTACCGGCCAGCGGTGGCTGGGGGACTTCGGCCGGGGGGACCCCCACGCCCGCTCGGCCGCGCACCCGCGCGGCGCGCACCTCTGCATGGCACGCTCGCTGCGCTCGCTCACTGCGCCCTCCCGAAGCTGACGACGTCCAGGGGCCTTGCCAGGGCCCCTGGCGCAGCACTGTAATCGACCAGGATTGATCAATTTCCGGCCAGGTGAGTATGCGAACAGTCACTGGCTCGGCGGCTTTTATCCGCCGTATCCGCCCCTGTCCCTCCTGTTCCTGCTCCTGCCCCGGCCCCGGCCCCTGGGAAGGAACCGCATGACACCGCGCTGCGCCGTACTCGACGACTACCAGGGCGTCGCCCTCTCCATGGCCGACTGGTCGCCTTTGTCCGGCACCGTGGACGTCCGTACGCTGCGAGAGCCGTTCCGCTCCGAGGACGACGTGGTCGCGGCGATCGGCGACTGCGAGATCGTCGTCGCGATGCGCGAGCGCACCCCGTTCCCCGCCTCGCTCCTGGCCCGGCTGCCGCGTCTCCGGCTGCTGATCACCTCCGGTATGCGCAACGCCGCCATCGACCTGGAGGCCGCCGCCCGGCACGGCGTCACCGTCTGCGGTACGGCCAGCAACACCGAACCTCCCGTCGAACTGACCTGGGCGCTGATCCTCGGCCTCGCCCGCAACGTCGTCACCGAGAGCACCGCGATGCGCACCGGCGGCCCCTGGCAGAGCACGCTCGGCGCCGATCTGCACGGCCGTACGCTCGGGCTGCTCGGCCTGGGCAAGATCGGCACCCGGGTCGCACGGATCGGCCAGGCCTTCGGCATGGACGTCGTGGCCTGGAGCCGGAACCTGACCGCCGAGCGCGCCGCGGAGGCGGGTGTACGCGCCGCCGCCACCAAGGAAGAGCTCCTTGAGGCCGGCGACTTCGTCTCTGTACACCTCGTCCTCAGCGACCGCACCCGCGGTCTGCTCGGGGCGGACGAACTCCGCCGGATACGGCCCACCGGCTATCTCATCAACACCTCCCGTGCCGCCATCGTCGACCAGCCCGCGCTGCTGCGGGCACTGCGCGAAAACTGGTTCGCCGGCGCCGGCCTCGACGTCTTCGACCACGAGCCGCTGCCCGCCGACCACCCGCTGCGCACCCTTCCGAACGTTCTCGCCCTCCCCCACCTCGGCTATGTCACCCGCCGCAACTACGAGGGCTACTTCCAGCAGGCCGTCGAAGACATCACCGCCTACCTGGCGGGCAGCCCGATCCGGCAGGTGGGCGGCCGACGATGACCAGCCCGTTCTCACCACCCCTTTCCGATATCTCACGTTCGTGCCGCTCATCCATTCGATGATGGTCAGGGCGCCTGCTGGGCATGCTCTCCCCATGTCCGAGTACGAGTGGGATCGCACCACCATGGCTGTCGTCGCCTCCGCGCTCTCCGGAGACAGCGACGGCGCGGTGGAACTCCTTCGGCCGCTCCCCCAGCGCGATGTCTGCCACATCGCGGTACGGCTCGCCGCGATGGCCGCCGACGCGCTGATCGTCGCCGCCCAGGACAGCGGAGGCGACCGCGAGGAGGCCCTGTCCCAGTGGCAGCAGTGCATCCTGCAACACGAGGCGGAGTACGAGGGCGAGTAGCCGATTACGAGGGCGCGTACGAGAGCCCGTCCGGCCCGCCGCCGGCCGCTTCCGCCATCCTGCGTATCAGCCCGTCGCGTATCGCCTCCAGCCGCTCGGCGTCCGCACCCGGAAGCCGCGCCAGCTCGCGCACCCCCAACTCGGCCCAGGCCAGCGGCTCCCAGGGGCCCCCGTCCAGCAGCTCCGCGATCACACCGTCGGCACCCGCCCAGTCCCCTAGGGCACAGCGACTGATGACGGCGACTGCTACGGCGAATGCTGTGCTCAGGGGGGCGTGCGGAGGGCTTTGGGGGTCCAGCGGGTTGGGTGCGTGCAGTGGGTTTAACGGGCTTGGTGGGCCTTGCGGGCTTGGCGGGCTCTGTGGGTTCAGAGTGCTCGGGTCGTTGTCGTTGCCCGTAGGGGCGCCCGCCGGGACGGGGTGTATCGCGTCGGCCCGCAGTGCCTCCCAGGCGGAGGCGAACTCGGCCGCATCCACACCGCCCAGCGCCCCGGCCAGCAGCGCCGCCTCGTACCGGACCATCAGACCAACGAGCGCATCGTCCTGGCCGAGGAGCGCACCGGCCTGGTCGGCGAGCGGACCGTCCTGGCTGGCGAGCACACCGTCCACGTCAGCGAGCGGACCGCCCTCTTCTCTCGGTGTCTCGGCGACCCCGAACGCCCCGAACGCCCCGAACGGTCCAACCGCTCCGGCTGCTCCGGCTGCTCCGAACGTCTCGCGTGCCGCGTCGAGGTGCCCGGAACGGCGCAGGCAGCCGGCCTTGAGGACCAGAAGAGCGGTGGTCGGGCCGCCCTCGGCGAGCGCGCGATCGAAGTCGGCCAAGGCACGGGAATCGTCGCCCCGCAGGACATGCACCTTGCCGCGTTGGGCGAAGGCGAAGGCGAAAGCGGAGGCGGAGGCCATGGCTGAAGCTGAGACCTGGGTCGGGGCTGGGGCCGTGGCTGAGGCCGGGACCGTGGCGGAGGCCGTGGCTTCGGTGTCCTCGGGCGGCTGTTGGGTGGCGAGTTCGATGAGCCGGTCGTAGTCCGCCAGCGCTTCGGACAATCGCCCTGTGTGCAGGTTGGTCTCTCCCCGGGCCGCCAGGGCCCGGGCGGAGTCCGGGGTGAGGCGCAGGGCGGCGGAGAGTGCGAGGCGGGCCTCCTCGGCGCGCCCCAGCGTCTGGAGCACCAGGCCGCGCTGCTCATGCGCGGGACCGGTGCGGTCCGCGTCGAGCTCCAGCGACCGGTCGAGTGCCTCGAGGGCCTCTTCATGACGGCCCAGAGCATGCAGGGCGATACCGCGGGCCCTATGGGCCCAGGCGTATGCGGGGTCGGCGGCGAGGGACCGTTCGGCCTCCACGAGCGCCTGCTCGTAACGCCGCATGTCCAGGTAGGTGTTGCAGCGCTCACCCCACACCCAGGGGTCCTCCGGCTGGAGTTCGCACGCGCGCCCGAGGGCGGCCAGCGCCTCGTCGTAACGGCCCATCACGCGCAGGGTGATACCGCGGCGGGCATGCGCCCAGATATAGCCGGGGTTGATCGCCAGGGCGCGGTCGAACTCCGCGAGGGCGAGGTCGTAGCGCCCCATCTCGCGGTAGGTCGCGCCCCGCTCGGCCATCGCCCAGGCGTACTCCGCATTGATCTCGATGGCGCGCTCCAGACCCGCCAGGGCCTCCTCATGGTGCCCGAGGCGCCGAAGGCACACGGCGCGGCTGGCCAGGGTGAAGGCATGCCGGGGGCGGCCGGACAGGGCCCGGTCGAATTCGGTGACGGCCTGTTCCAAGCGCCCCATGAGGCGGTAGACCTCACCAAGTTGGGAGGCGGCATCCACCGAGTCCGGGGTGATCTCCAGGGCTCGGACGTAGTCCTCGGCCGCGCGCTCGAAGGCGCGCATATAGCGGTGGGTCAGCCCCCGGCCGAGCAGGGCGGGGACGTTGTGCGGCGCCAGCTCCAGGCAGCGGTCGTAGTCGGCGAACGCCTGCGGCCAGGCTTCGGCCTTGCGGTACTCCCCGCCCCGGATGCGGTGGATACGGGCCTGCTCGGCCGCCTCCCCGCCTGGCCGGGCGAGCAGCGCGGTGAGCACCGCGATCAGGCCGCCCCCGCCCTCGGTCAGTTCGCCGGCCAGCCGGTCGCCCCACCCCCTGACCTCGTCCGCGCCGGCGTCCTCTCCGGCCTGGCGCAGGCTCTCCGCCACTCTCCGTACGACGGACCGCTCGTACTCGGCCGCATCCACGATGTCTGCCAGCGCCGAGGGCAGAGCTTGCTGAGGATCCGCGCACAGCGCGTGGTAGGTCTCCCGCAGCCGGTGCTCCACCCAGCGTTCGTCCGTCCAGGACCGCACCGGGTCGGCGTCGGCGGCGCACTCCGAACGGTGGCGCCGGGCGGCCTCGGCGAGGCGGCGGTGGCGCGCCGTCCAGGTCTGCGGTGATCTGCGCCGCTGGAGGCGCAGCATCGCCGTCCGCACCACCTCGTGGTACTGCCACCGCCCCGCCCGGTCGGCGACGAACGGCAGTCCGCACAGCCAGCCGAACAACTCGGCGGCGGCCGTATCCACCACGGCCCGGAAGACGTCCTCGTCCAGATGGCGGGGCAGCGCGGCCGCCAGTGCCGCCTCACGGCGGACCAGGTCCGTCTCCCACTTCAAGAACCGCTCGACGGCCGTGTCGCTGGGGTCGTCGACGGCCTCGGCCGCGCGGGGGCGGCTCTCGGCGAGGGTGGAGACCAGCACCGGCAGCCCGCCGGACAGCCGAAGGATCACCTCGACGACGCGTTCGTCGACGACGCCCCTGGTCGCCAGGAACTGCCGCGCCTCCGCCTCGGTGAAGGCGTCGAGCCCCAGCTCCGCCACACAGTCGAGGTGGTCGGCCCAGCATCGGCGGTCCAGGGCCGTCTGTCCGGCCAGCGTCACCACCACATTGGGCGCCAGCGGGCCGTACCGGTCGGTGACCAGGACGTCGCGAAGCCAGACGTCCAGCAGCGGCCCGGTCCGTTCGTAGGTGTCGAAGAAGAGGGCCAGCCAGGGCACCTCGTCGGCGACGGCGCTCATCTCCCGGACGAAGACCGGGGTCAGGACCTCCAGCGGCGACATCACCAGCTGGACGTCGTCGTGGTTGCGCAAGCGGGCGCTGAGCAGCCCGCGCAGCCGTTCCGCGCCGCGTGCCACCTGGCGGGGGTCGAGCGCTCCGGTGACGGCTCCGACGCCGGGCAGCAGACCGAGGCCGGCGAGCCCGGCCTGAGCCGCGATCACGCTGCCGGGCGAGGGGGCCGGCCCCCGGGAGTCGCCCGGCTCCACCGCCACGGAAGACTGCTCCTCCGCGGCCACGACCGCCGCCTCGACCTCGTGCCGCCGCTCCCGGTATGCGGTGAACAGCTTGTCGAAGGCCTTCAAGGGCCTGCCCTGAGCCGCGAGTTGGCCGCTCACGGCGGCCATCGCGTCGGGCACGCCGTGCACCGCCTCGTCGATGTACGCGGTCGGCGCGCCCTGCTCCCGCGCGGTGTTCTCGAACTGCCGGATCAGGGAGGTCTTGCCGACGCCCGCCTGGCCGTGCACATGGAACAGGAACTGGTGCGCCGGGTCCTCCACGACCCGCGCGAAGTTGTCGCGGAAGACCGCGATCTCGCCCCGCCGCCCGACGAACCCCTCCCGCCGTCGGAGCCGGATCAACTCCTGCCGCGACATCCTGCTGCGATCCACGCTTTCCACCCCCTTCGCGTCGGCGCCTTCGCCGCCCTGCTCACGCAGATTAACCCTCGGCGGAGTCGCGCGTGCGGGCCTGTGGATAACTCCGGATCAGCCGGCGGATCGCCTGTCCCGGCACCCGCGATGACCAGGCAACTCATCGAATTACGCGAGGAGTTGAATGGTCGAGATGGCTTGCCCGCCGCGGCGGTGTCCCGCCTGCGGCGGTCGGCTATTCCACCACCGGCAGCAGCGCCGGCAGATGCCCGTCCGAGGCGAGGGCGGCGCTCTGACGCTCCTGCGGCACCGGGCCGTAGGTCGTCGTGCGGGGTCGCGCGGGACGGCCCGCCCGGTCCGCGATGGCGATCAGGTCCTGGATGGATCGGTAGGAGCCGTAACTGGAGCCCGCCATACGGGAGATGGTCTCCTCCATCAGCGTGCCGCCCAGGTCGTTGGCGCCCGAGCGGAGCATCTCGGCGGCGCCGTCCGTGCCGAGCTTGACCCAGCTGGTCTGGATGTTGGTGATGTGCGGATGGAGCAGGAGCCGGGCCATGGCCGTCACCGCACGGTTGTCGCGGGTGGTGGGGCCGGGACGGGCGATACCGGCGAGGTAGACGGGGGCGTTGGTGTGGACGAAGGGGAGGGTGACGAATTCGGTGAAGCCCTCGACACCCTTGGCCTCCGCGGCCTGCTGCATCCCGGCCAGCAGGCGGAGGTGGCCGAGCCAGTGCCGCGGCTGGTCGACATGGCCGTACATCATCGTCGAGGACGAGCGGATGCCCAGCTCATGGGCGGTGGTGATGACCTCGACCCAGGTGGCCGTGGGCAGCTTGCCCTTGGTGAGGATCCAGCGGACCTCGTCGTCGAGGATCTCGGCGGCCGTCCCGGGGATGGTGTCCAGACCGGCGGCCTTGGCCTCGGTGAGCCACTCGCGGATGGACAGTCCGGTGCGCGTCGCGCCGTTGACGACCTCCATGGGCGAGAAGGCGTGCACATGCATCCCGGGGACCCGTTCCTTGACGGCGCGCGCGATGTCGAAGTACGCCGTACCGGGCAGGTCGGGGTGGATGCCGCCCTGCATGCAGACCTCCACCGCACCCACGTCCCAGGCCTGTTGGGCACGGTCGGCGACCTGGGAGAGGGAGAGGGTGTAGGCGTCGGCGTCCGTGCGGCGCTGGGCGAAGGCGCAGAAGCGGCAGCCGGTGTAGCAGACGTTGGTGAAGTTGATGTTCCTGGTGACGATGTAGGTGACGTCGTCGCCCACCGTTGCACGGCGCAGGTCGTCGGCGATCTTGCACAGGGCGTCCAGCGCCGGCCCGTCGGCGTGCAGCAGCGCCAGCGCCTGTGGGTCGGTGAGTCCGGTGGGATCGTCGGCGGCCTGCGACAGGGCCTGCCGTACGTCGGTGTCGATGCGCTCCGGCGCCATCCCGGGGGCGGCGGCCTCGCGCAGTGCCTCCCAGTCGCCGTAGACCTCGTCGAAGTCGTCACGCCGGTCGGCGGTGCGGCCATCGGTGTCGATGGTGCGGTGCAGGTCCGTACGGCCCGTGGAGCTCATCGTGAAGGCCTCGTCGGGCTCCTGCCAGGGGCGGCCCACCACCGGGGCGTCCTCGACGGCCAGCCCTGTCTCCGGGTCGGCCAGGGCGCGGACATGGGGAAGCAGGCGGGGGTCGAGCCAGGGTTCGCCGCGCTGGATGAACTCCGGGTAGATGGGGAGCCGTTCGCGCAGCTCGAAGCCGGCGGTGGCGCAGCGCTCGGTCAGCTCCTCGATCTGCGGCCAGGGGCGCTCGGGGTTGACGTGGTCGAGGGTCAGCGGGGAGACGCCGCCCCAGTCGTCGATTCCGGCACCGATGAGCAGCGCGTACTCGCCGTCGACCAGATTGGGCGGGGCCTGGAGGCGGGTCGAGGGCCCCATGATGTGCCGGGCCACCGCGATCGTCGCGGCCAGCTCCTCCAGCTCGGCGTCCGGCATTCCGCGCATCGCCGTGTCCGGCTTGGCGCGGAAGTTCTGCATGATCAGTTCCTGGATGCCGTGGTACGCGCGCTGGATGCGGCGCAGCGCGAACAGGGACTCGGCGCGCTCCTCGTAGGTCTCGCCGATGCCGATCAGCAGACCGCTGGTGAAGGGGACGTTGGAGCGGCCGGCGTCCTCCAGGACGCGCAGCCGGACGGCCGGTTCCTTGTCGGGCGAGCCGTGGTGCGGACCGCCGGGCTCGCTCCACAGGCGCTCGGCGGTCGTCTCCAGCATCATCCCCAGCGACGGGGCGACCGGCTTGAGGCGCTGGAAGTCCGTCCAGGACATCACCCCGGGGTTGAGGTGCGGCAGCAGCCCGGTCTCCTCCAGGACGCGGATGGCCATGGCGCGCACATACGAGATCGTGTCGTCGTAGCCATGTGCCTCCAGCCACTCACGGGCCTCGGGCCAGCGCTCCTCGGGCTTGTCCCCCAGGGTGAACAGGGCTTCCTTGCAGCCCATTTCCGCGCCGCGGCGCGCGATGTCCAGCACTTCGTCGGGCGACATGAACATCCCGTGGCCGGCGCGGCGCAGCTTGCCGGGGACGGTGACGAAGGTGCAGTAGTGGCATTTGTCCCGGCACAAACGCGTCAGGGGGATGAAGACCCCGCGCGAGTACGTGATGACGCCGGGGCGGCCCGCGGCCTCCAGGCCGGCGTCCCGCACCCGGGCCGCGGAAGCGCACAGGTCCTTGAGGTCCTCGCCGCGGGCCTGCAGCAGCACCGCGGCCTCGCCGGCGTCCAGCGTCACGCCGTCGCGGGCCCGCCGGAGCGCGCGGCGCATCGCATTGGCCGTGGGGCGGCCCTGAGAGCCGGGCCGGGCGCTCGTCCCGCGGTCGGCCCCTTGGCCGGATGCCTGGTCAGGTACCTGCGCGCTGGAAGTCATTCTCCGAGCATACGAGCGCCCGCTGACAGCGCCCCCGCCGGAGAAGGGGCGGTCGGTGTGCCGCTGATCACTGCGGACAGAGGTTCCTTCCGCACCCGTTGGGGGCAGTTCCCCGGCGGCGGCTCTCCGCACGCTTACAGACTGGCCAGCAGCTCGTCGGAGTACGTCCGGGTCAGGAACTCCATGTTGTGGCCGTCGGGGTCGTTGATGTAAACGCCGCGGCCACCGTCCAGGGTGTTGATCTCCTGGGGCTTGTTGTGCATGGGGTCAGCCCAGTAGGGCAGTTCGCGCTCCTTGATGCGGCCCAGGATCGCGTCGAACTCTTCCTCGGTCACCAGGAACGCATAGTGCGTGGGCACGAAATCACCGCCGCCGGTGATGTGCTCGGCGTAATCGAGGGCGACCCCGTTGTCCAGCTTGAGGGCGGCGAAGGGGCCGAACGACTTCGGTTCGGGCGCCCCCAGCAGGTCGGCGAGGAAGCGGGCGGAGGCGAAACGGTCGGTGCTCTGCACGATCGTGTGGTCGAGGCGAGGCATGGGATCTCCTTGATCTCTGTGATTCCGCGAGCGACGCCCCTGTGAGCTTCTGGCTCGGCTCGGGCCGCCGATCTGCGGGACCGGTGATCGATCTCCTGGGGACCGTTGGTCTGCGGGTCCTTCACCTTCGACGGTACGACCGCGGGCGCGGGCGCGGATCGGTCTACGGTCCCGGCCAGGACCGGGAGGGCCGTACACCGATGGTCCTAGGGCGCACCTGGTCCTAGGGCGCACCGAGGCCCTCGCCCGCCGCCGGCCGCCCGCCTCCAGCCCGCAGCCCGCCCCGTCACACAGCCGGTCCGCCACCCACCCGGTCCGTCGGCCCCGTCTGCCAGCCCGCGGTCCGTCACGCTGCCCGTCCGTCACGCTGCCCGTACGGCACGCTCCGGTACGTCACCGGTGCTGCGCGCCAGCCGCCCGGTGAGCTGCTGGGTCACAGGTACTGCGCGAAGTCGTCCAGCGTCCGCAGCACCTCCGCCTCCCCCGCCGCGGGCAGTTGCAGGACCACTTCCTGCAGCCCCAGCGCGCGGTAGTGGGCCAGCTTCCCGGCCGAGGGCCGGACCGCGTACGGCACGACCACCGGCTCGCCCGAGCGTCCGGCGTCCGACCAGGCCTGCCGCAGGACCGGAACGGTCTCGGTCAGTCCTCGGCCGCCGATCGGCAGCCAGCCGTCCGCGTACTCGGCGATCTGCCCAAAGAGTCTGGGGCCGGCCGCGCCGCCCAGCAGCGTGCGCGGCGCGCCGTGTGCCGGCTTGGGGTAGGCCAGGGATGCCCGTACGGACCCGAATTCGCCCTTGTACGCCGTCGGTTCGTCCGCCCACAAGGCGCGCATCAGCGCCACCCGGTCGCGGGTCAGCTCACGCCGGGTCGACCACTCCACCCCGTGGTCGGCGGCCTCCTCGACGTTCCATCCGTAGCCGATGCCGAGCGTGAAGCGGCCTCCGGAGAGGAAGTCGAGGGTCGCGATCTGCTTGGCGAGGTCGACCGGGTCGTGCTGGGCGACGAGGGTGATGCCGGTGCCCAGGCCGAGCCGCTCGGTGACCGCGGCGGCCTGGCCCAGGGCGATGAACGGGTCGAGGGTGCGGCCGTATTCGCGGGGCAACGGCTCCCCCATGGGGGCGGGGGTGTCGCGGCTGGCGGGGATGTGGGTGTGTTCGGGGAGGTAGAGGCCCGCGAATCCGCGCTGCTCCAGCTCACGGGCGAGTCGGTCCGGCCGGATCGTCTCGTCGGTCAGAAAGATCGTGGTCGCGATCCGCATCTGTGGACACCTCCGTCACGCGTGTGAGTGACCGCATGTTGCCCTACCGTCCGGCGGTTATCCACAGGCCTTTCCCTGCGCGTCACAGCCGCGTACAACAGTTTTCACGCGGCGCAACGAACCGACCGCGCAGCGGCACGGGTCCGCGCGGCGGCTGGGGCCGCGCCGCGGTACAGGGCCGCACAGCAGTACTCGACAGGGCACGACACCACACACGACACGAGACGGCACGGGGGCGGAGATGCAACGACGCGACGTTCTGAGACTTTCGGCAGTTGCGGGCGCGACGGGCGCGCTTACGCTCGGACGTGTGAGCTTCGCCGACGCGGAGCCGGCGGCCGGGCGGCCCGGTGACGGGCCGGGCGAGCAGACCCGCACGGTCACCGGCCATCTGCCTCCAGGGGCGCCGGACTTCGTCTACCTGCCGGTCGAAGTGCCGTCCGGGGTGCGGGAGATCGCCGTCTCCTACCGCTACGACAAACCCACCGTCCCCGAGGGCACGGTCGGCAACGCCTGCGACATCGGCATCTTCGACGAGCGGGGCACGGAGCCGGGCGGGGCCGGCTTCCGCGGCTGGTCGGGCGGCGCGCGCAGCGAGTTCTTCCTGCGCGCCGACGAGGCCACCCCGGGCTACCTCCCCGGCCCCGTCAACGCCGGCACCTGGCACATCGCCCTCGGGCCGTACACGGTCGCGCCGCAGGGGCTGGCCTACGACGTCACGATCACCCTGCGGTACGGGCCCGCCGGGCACACCCCGGCGCCTGTGTACCCGCCCGAGCGCGCCCGGGGCCGCGGGCGCGCCTGGTACCGCGGCGACAACCATCTGCACTCGGTCCACTCGGACGGCAAGCGCACCCCCGCCGAGATCGCGGCACTGGCCCGCGCCGCCGGGCTGGACTTCATCAACACCTCCGAGCACAACACCACCTCGGCGCACCGCGCCTGGGACGGCCTGTGGGGGGATGACCTGCTGATCCTGACCGGCGAGGAGGTCACCACCCGCAATGGGCACGTGGTGGCGATGGGCACCGACCCCGGGGTCTTCATCGACTGGCGCTACCGGGCTCGCGACAACGCCTTCGGGAAGTACGCGCGCGCCATCCGGCGGGCCGGCGGACTGGTCATCCCGGCGCATCCGCACGCCACATGCATCGGCTGCAGCTGGAAGTTCGGGCTGAACGAAGCCGATGCCGTGGAGGTCTGGAACGGCCCGTACACCCCCGACGACGAGGTCACCCTCGCCGAGTGGGACAACACCCTGGTCGCGCACGCCCGGGGGCGCGCGGACTGGCTGCCGGCCGTCGGCCACAGCGACGCCCATCGCGATCCGGATGTCGTCGGCCTGCCGCAGACCGTGGTGCTCGCCGACGATCTCTCGCGCCGCGCCCTGCAGGACGGCATACGGGCGGGCCGGGTCTGGATCGCCGAGTCCGCGAAGGTCGACCTGGCCTTCTCCGTGACCGGCGAGCGTGGCGAACACGCCGGGATCGGCGAACGCCTGGAGGTCTCCCGTACGGCGAAAGCCACCGCCCGGCTCAAGGTCTCCGGCGCCCCGGGCTGCACGGTCTCCTTCGTCACCGACCAGGGCCGGCTCTACTCGACCCCGCTGCCGCCCGCCGGCGACGGCACCGTCAGCTGGCAGACCACCCCCGACCACGCCGCCTATATACGCGCCGAAATCCGCCACCCACCGACCACGGCGGGGCTGCCGGGCCCGATGGCGGCCCTGACCAATCCGGTGTTCCTGGGCCGGCGGAGGGCCTGAGCCCGGCGGAGGGCCTGAGCCCTGGGGAGGGTCTGAGCCCGGCGGAGAGCCCGAGCCCGGCGGCGGGCCTGAGCCCTGCGCGGGTGAGCGGTGGCCACGTCAGTCGACTGCGGCTGACGCGAGGTGGCGGAGCAGTAGACAGCAGGCGGTAGGGGGCAGGGGGCGGGGGCAAGCGGAATAACCGGAGGCAACCGCCGGTTAACGCGTCATTGCTTCGCACTGCTCACGCTGCCTCGCGTTGCTTCAAGTCGCTTCGCGTTGCTTCACGTCGCTGTTCACGCTGCGGGGATTGCGCGTTCGCTGTGCGCGTTCCGCAGCCCCATCAGGAGGGATTTCCGATGCGTGCTCTTGTTGTTGATCATTCCGCGCCCGGCCGGCTCGCGCTGGGGACCGTTGCCGACCCCGTGCCCGGGCCCGACGAGGCCCTGGTCAAGATCAACGCGATATCGCTCAACTACGGCGAGCTGCCCAAGTCCGACGACGTCGCCGAGGGCACGGTGCCCGGCTGGGACGCCGCCGGGGTGGTCGAGCGGGCGGCCGCCAGTGGCCGCGGCCCCAAGCCGGGGGATCGCGTGATCACCTGGGGATGGGGCGCCGGCTGGGCTGAGTTGCGGGCCGTCCCGGTCGATGAACTCGCCGTGCTGCCCGACACGGTGGACTTCACGACGGCCGCCGCGCTGCCGGTGGCAGGCCTGACGGCGCTGCGCGCGCTGCGCAGGGCGGGTGTACGGCCCGGGCAGCGCGTCGCGATCACCGGCGCGTCCGGTGGTGTGGGGCGGTTCGCCGTCCAGCTCGCGCATCAGGCGGGTGCCGAGGTGTACGCGTTCGTCGGCAGTCCGGCGCGCGGGGCGGGCCTGGCCGCCCTCGGCGCGGACCACGTACTGACCCGTCCGGCCGATCTGGACGAGCCGGTGGATGTGGTGCTGGACAACGTCGGAGGGTCGCTGCTGGGCGAGTTGCTCGGGCGGACAGCCCCGGAGGGCACGGTCATCTCGATCGGCGCGACGTCCGGGGAGCCGACGCCCATCCAGCCGTACCAGCTGATACTCAGCCGTCTGACGCTGATCGGCATCCAGGCGGGCGGCAACACCGGTGCCGACCTGGCCCACCTCGTCCGCCTCACCTCAGAGGGCCGCCTTGAGGCGAGCGTGGACCGGGTGGCCGACTGGGAGCAGGCCGGCGAGACCGCTACGGCCCTTCTGAACCGCGAGATACGCGGCAAGGCGGTCCTGACGACCAGCTGAACGAGGCGGGACGGGCTAGGGCGGGCGAGGCGGGCCGGGGTGGGGCGGAGCGGGCCGGGGCGCCCCGGCACTCCCGCACCCCGACACCCGGACACCCCGGCCCCCCGCCGCCTACTCCCCCTCCACCACCAGTGCCGGTGTTGCCCGGGTCAGTACCTCGCCGCGGAAGAAAGCGGGGCTGCGGCGCTGCATGACCAGCATGATGACGGCGCCCAGCAGGAGCAGTCCGACGCCGATGACGAAGACCGAGCCGATGCCGAAGACCGAACTGCCGGACCCGTAGGCGGGGTTCCACATGTCGATCAGCGTCTTGAAGAAGACGGCCGCCAGGAGGAGGCCGCCCAGGAACGGGAGGACACCCTTGAAGAGCAGATCGCGGGCGGAGGTGCGCAGCTCACGACGGAAGAACCAGACGCAGGCGAAGGCCGTGATCGAGTAGTAGAAGCAGATCATGAGGCCGAGGGCGTAGATGGTGTCGATGAGGACGTTCTCGCTCAGGACGCTCATCGCGGCGTAGAAGACGCCGGTGGCGACACCGGCGGCGATGGTGGCCTGGCCCGGGGAGCGGAAGCGCGGGTGGATCTTGGCGAAGGACGCCGGCAGCGCCTCGTAGGTGCTCATCGCCAGGACCGTACGGGCCACGGGGATGAAAGTGGTCTGCAGGCTGGCCGCGGCCGAGGCGAGGACCGCGACGAAGAGCAGTACGCCGAGCACGGTGCCCATGACGGGGTTGGCGAGGGCGGCGAAGACGTTGTCGGAGGTGTCCGGGTTGCCGAGGCCGAGCCCCTTGTCGCCGACGCCGGAGAACATCTGCGAGGCGACGGCGGTCAGCAGATAGGAGCCGATCAGTACGAGCATGGCCAGCAGGGCGGCGCGGCCGGGCGTCTTCTCGCTGCCGGCGGTCTCCTCGTTGACCGTGAGGCAGGCGTCCCAGCCCCAGAACATGAAGATCGAGAGGGACAGGCCCGCCGTGAAGGCGGAGAAGGACTGGACGGCGAACGGGTCGAGCCAGGTCCAGGAGAAGTCGACGGAGCCGGCGAAGTCACCGGACTCCGCCTTGACCAGGGCCATCGCGACGAAGACGGCGAGGACGGCGAGCTGGAGGCCGACCAGGGCGTACTGGACGCCCTTGGTGGCGGTCATCCCGCGGTAGCTGATGGCGGTGGCGACGGCGATGAAGGCCAGGCACGTCAGGATGTGGGCGGCCTTGTTGTCGTCGAGTCCGGCGATGGCCTGGCTGCCGGTGAGTTCGCCGAGCAGCAGATAGAAGAAGGAGGTGGCGACGCCGGCCAGGTTGGAGAGCACGATGATCGTCGCGATCACCAGCCCCCAGCCGCACATCCAGCCGATGCGCGGCCCGAAGGCCTTGACCGTCCAGGTGAAGGACGTACCGCAGTCCGGCATCGCCTTGTTGAGCTCGCGGTAGGCGAAGGCGACCAGCAGCATCGGCAGGAAGCCCGCGAGGAAGACGGCGGGCATCTGCACGCCCACCTCGCCGACCGTCGGGCCGAGCGTCGAGGTGAGGCAGTAGACGGGCGCGACGGTGGAGATGCCGATGACGGCGTTGCCGAGCAGGCCTACGGAGTTGCCGCTGAGGCCCTTGCCGCGGGTGCCGCCCGGAGCGCCGCCCCGAGTGCCGCCGGGGACGTCACTGCCGGTAGCGCCGACGCTCGTTACCGTGTCTCCGGTCTGGGGCCGGGGGTCTACCTGAACCATGAACAGGACGTTAAGTGCTGCTGTATTCGTATCCGGAGGGTCAGGTTCCGCAACTCGCACCTTCGAGCCACAGGGAGGCGAGCGCACTCGGCACCCAACATCAAGATTGATTGCACGCTCAACCTTTGATTCCACGCCCTCCGGGCACGTCTTTCACCTTGCGAGAATCGCAGCCCCGTCCGTTTTGTCAGGGTTCAAAATTTTCCCGTCCGATTTTTGGACGGTGGATCCCGCACACCGGATCCCGCACACCGGATCCCGGGGCCCGCACACCGGATCCCGCACACCCGATCCCGGGGCCCACGCACGGGAACCCCAGCCCGGCCCCAGCCCGGCACCAGCCCGGCCCCCGGCCCCCCTCACCCCTCACCCCTGCCACACGATCGCCTGCAGCTCGCTGTACGCATGCAGGGCGTACGAACCGACGTCCCGCCCCACCCCGCTCTTCTTGAACCCGCCGAACGGCGCCTCCATGTTCCGGCCGACCGTGTTCACCCCGACCCCGCCGGCGCGCAGCCGCCGGGCCACCCGGAAGGCCCGGGCCACGTCTTCGGACCAGACGTAGTCGATGAGGCCGTAGTCGCTGTCGTTGGCGAGGGCCACCCCCTCGTCCTCCTCGCCGAAGGGGACGACCACCACGACCGGACCGAAGATCTCCTCCCGGACGACCCGCATGTCGCCGGTGCAGTCGGCGAGGAGTGCCGGGGCCGCATAGAACCCCTTCTCCTGGCCGGGCCGCTCGCCGCCCGCCACGACCCGGGCGCCCTCCTTCCGGCCCAGTTCCACATACGACTCGACCCGGTCCCGGTGCGCGGCCGAGATCACCGGCCCGACGACCGTGCCCCGCTCCCTCGGGTGCCCGACCGTGAGCTGCCCGATGTACCGGGCAAGACCGTCCACCAGCGCCTCGTACACACCCCGCTGTGCGATCACCCGCGTCGGCGCCGTACAGATCTGCCCGCTGTAGAAGGAGAACGTCGTACCGATGCCCCGGACGGCCGACTCCAGGTCCGCGTCGTCGAAGACCACCGCCGCGCCCTTGCCGCCCAGCTCCATGAGCTGGCGCTTCATACCGCGCCCGCAGACCTCGCCGATGCGCTGCCCGACGGCCGTGGAGCCGGTGAAGCTCACCATGTCCACGTCCGGCGCGTCGACGGCGGCCGCGCCGACCTCCGCACAGGCGCCGCTCACCACGTTCACCACCCCCGCCGGTGCCCCCGCCTCCTCCAGCGCGGCCGCCATCCGGTACACCGACAGGGGGTCCTGCGGGGCGGGCTTCACCACGACCGTGTTGCCCATGGCCAGGGCCGGGGCGACCTTGCCCGCCGGGTTCGCCCAGGGGTTGTTGTAGGAGGTGATGCAGGTGACGACGCCGACCGGCTGGCGCACGGCGAGCGCTCCGATCACGCCCGCCCTGCCCATCGGACCCGCCTCGTTGATCTGCGGCACAACGCCCTGCTCCACGGGCTCCAACGCACCCTTCGCATAGCGGCGGAAGCGCGCCACCGCCACGCCCACCTGCATACCGCGTGCCGTCCCGGTCGTCGCACCGCTCTCGGCCTGCGCCAGCTCGGCGTTCGCAGCGAAGTCGCGCTGGATGACGTCCGCGGCCCGGTCGAGGACCGCCGCGCGCTCCTCGGGCCGCGTCCGGGACCAGGCCTCCTGGGCCGCACGCGCCGCCGCGGCCGCCTCGTGCACCTGCGCGCGGGAAGCCTCCGGCGCGAGCCCGACCACCGACCCGTCCGCCGGGTCGATCACCTCGTAGTGCCCGCCGGCGGGCTCGACCCACTCCCCGCCGATGAACAACCTCCCGCCGGCGTCGGCCCCTTGACGTCGCGCGCCCGCACCGGCCGCGCGGGCCTTCCCGTCCGGACCGCTCACCTGGTACTCACCGTCCTGGTGTCCCGCCCCGACCGCAGCACCTTGCCCGGCACGGCACCGGTCACCACATCGTCACGGATCGCCTCGACGCCGTTGACCCACACCGCCTTGACGCCGATCGCCCGGGAATCCAGGCGGGGGCTGTCACCCGGCAGGTCGTGGACGAGCGTCGCCTTGCCCGCGTCGATGGTCTCCGGGTCGAAGAGGACCAGGTCGGCGTGCCAGCCCTCCTGGATGCGGCCCCGCTCCCGCAGGCCGAAGAGCCGCGCGGGGTCGTCGGTGAGCATCTTCACGGCCTGCTCCAGGCCGACCAGCCGGCGGCCGCGCAGACAGTCGCCGAGGAAACGGGTGGTGTACGGCGCCCCGCACATCCGGTCCAGGTGCGCGCCCGCGTCCGAGCCGCCCAGCAGTACGTCCTCGTGCTGCCAGGTCTCGGCGCGCAGGGCCCAGGAGCCGGGGTCGTTGTCGGTGGGCATGGGCCACAGCACCGTACGGAGCCGGTCGTTGGCGCAGATCTCCACCAGGCAGGCGAACGGTTCCTGTCCGCGCTCGGCGGCGATGTCCCGCACGACCCGCCCCGTGAGGCCCTCGTTCGCCTCGCTGTAGGTGTCGCCGATGACATAGCGGCCGAAGTCGGTGAGCCGCCGGAAGACGCCGGCCTCCTTGCTCTGCGCGCGCCGCAGCATCCCGGCGCGCACCTGCGGGTCGCGCAGCCTGGCGATCCGCTCGTCGACCGGCAGCCCGAGGATCTCGCCCCAGCCGGGGATCAGGTTCAGGGCGCAGAAGGTGCCCAGCGACATGTTCATCGGCGTCAGGATCGGCATCGTCAGCGCCACGATCCGGCCGCCCGCCTTGCGGGCCCGCTCGCTGGGCAGGAGCTGGCGCGGCACGCGCTCCGGGACGGCGGCGTCGATCGTCAGCACGTTCCAGTTCAGGGGCCGTCCGGCCGCCGCGCTCATCTCGACGAACAGGTCGATCTCGTCGTCGCTGAACTGGTCGAGGCAGCCGGCCACGATCGCCTCGATCTGGGTGCCCTCGTGTTCGGCGACGGCCCGCGACAGGGCGAGCAGCTCCGCGGGCCGGGCGTGCCGGGAGGCGACCGGCGCGCCGTCGCCGTCGGAGTGGGTGGACGACTGGGTGGTGGACAGCCCCCACGCCCCCGCCTCCATGGCCTCGTGGAAGAGCGCGAGCATCTGCGCCATCTGCTGCTCGCTGGGCTGCCCGCCCACCGCGTCCGCGCCCATCACATACCGGCGCAGCGCGCAGTGCCCCACCATGAACCCCGCGTTGACGGCGATCCGCCCGTCGAGCGCGTCCAGATACTCACCGAACGAACTCCACGTCCAGGGCGCGCCCTCCTCCAGCGCCACCAGGGACATGCCCTCGACCTTGGCCATCATCCGCCGGGTGTAGTCGGCGTCCTCGGGCCGTGCGGGGTTCAGCGGGGCCAGGGTGAAACCGCAGTTGCCGCCCGCGACGGTGGTCACGCCGTGGTTGAGCGAGGGCGTGGCGTACGGGTCCCAGAAGAGCTGGGCGTCGTAGTGGGTGTGCGGGTCGACGAATCCGGGCGCGAGAACCCGGCCGCGCGCGTCCTCGCTCGAAGCGGCCTCCTCACGCACCGTCCCGGGCCCGGCGATCACGGCGATGCGCCCGTCGCGCAGCCCCACGTCGGCGACGTACCCGGGCGCGCCCGTCCCGTCCACGACGGTCGCGCCCCTGATCAGGTGGTCGAGCATGACGGCAGTGCCTCCTCGCCTTGGATTGACCGGTGTCTCAGTCGCCGGCCGCCTGACGGAACCGCGTCGTGCGGTGCACCGGATCCGTATCAATCTTCGGGATCACGTGCTCACCGATGAGCTTGATCGTGTTCATGGTGTCCTCGTACGGCACCCCGATCGGCAGCCCGAAGCTCAGCTGGTCGGCGCCGGCCTGCTCCCAGCGCTTGCACTGCCGGAGCACCTCGTCCGGATCGCCGCAGATCATCAGCTCCTCGGCGATCAGCAGCTCGATGATCTCGGTGGTGTAGTCGGGCAGCAGCTCGGGCCATTCGGGGACGCCCTCGGGCCGCGGGAAGGTGTCGTGGTAGCGGAAGACCAGCGACTGGAGGTAGTTGAGCCCGCCGCCCACGGCGATCTCCACCGCCTTGTCGTGCGTCTCGGCGCAGATCGCCGTCGACGTCACCATCACGTTGTCGTTGACGAAGTCACCGACCGGCTCGGCGTCCCTGATCGCCGTCTTGTACTGCTCCAGCACCCACTCCATGTCGGAGACCTTCTGGACGCTGAAGCCCAGCACCCCGAGCCCCTTCCTGGCCGCCATGGCGTACGAGGACGGGGACCCGGCCGCGTACCACATCGCCGGATGCGAGGCCCCGTACGGCTTGGGGAAGACCTTGCGCGGCGGCAGCTGCCAGTGCTTGCCCTGGAACCCGGCGTACTCCTCCTGGAGCCACATCTTGGGGAACTCGGCGATGGTCTCTTCCCAGATCTCCTTGGTGTGGTTCATGTCGGTGATGCCGGGGAGGAAGCCGAGGATCTCGTGGGACCCGGCGCCGCGCCCGCTGCCGAACTCGAACCGGCCCTCGCTGAGGTGGTCCAGCATGGCGACCTTCTCGGCGACCTTCACGGGGTGGTTGACCTGGGCAAGCGGGTTGAAGATCCCCGATCCCAGGTGGATCCGCTCGGTCGCGTGCGCCAGGTACCCCAGGAAGACGTCATTGGCGGAGAGGTGCGAGTACTCCTCCAGGAAGTGGTGCTCGGACGCCCAGGCGTACTTGAAGCCGGAGGTGTCCGCCTGGATGACGTACTCGGTCTCCTCCATCAGCGCCTTGTGCTCCGCGAGCGGGTCGGTCTCGGCCCGCTTGCCCACGTATCCCTGTACAAAGAGCCCGAATTCCAAGGTGGTTCACCGTCCCGAGCTATTTCTGACGTACCGTCAGATTCAATGGGTGTGCCGACTGTTCCACCGCGCGCCGGGACCGTCAATAGCCGTCGCGGCCGATAACTGATGGGGCATCAGACACGGGATGCCGCCCGGCCGTCACAGGACGCTGACCCCCGCCAGCCAGCCCCCGTCGATGACGAACGGCTGCCCGGTGATGTACGAGGAGTCCTCGCTCGACAGGAAGAGCGCCAGCCTGGCGACCTCCTCCGGCCGCCCGATCCGCCCCAGCGGCACGAGCTTGCGGTACAGCTCGTCGAGGGCCTGTGCGGCCGCCTCGCCGTCCGCGTCCGGATCGAGCTGCGCCGGATTGCTCATCGCGGTGTCCACGGCCCCCGGGCACACCGCGTTCACCCGGATCCCCCTGGCGGCCAGTTCGAGCGCGGCGACCCTGGTCAGCCCCACGATGGCGTGCTTGGTGGCGGTGTACGCACCCACGTACGCCATGCCCGTGACGCCCGTGTACGAGGCGGTGTTCACGATGGTGCCGCCGCCCGCCGCCTCGATCTCCGGTGCCACGGTCTTGATCCCGAGGAAGGCGCCGACCTGGTTGACCTGGATGACCTGCTGGAACTCGTCGAGCGGTGTGCAGGTCAGCTCGTTGAAACGCAGGATGCCGGCGTTGTTGACCAGCCCGTCGACCTTCCCGAACGCCTGCCTGGCCGCGGCGACGGCACCGCTCCAGTCGTCCTCCCGGCTCACGTCCAGGTGGACGTACAGGGCCCGCCCCGGCCCCGCCTCCTGCGTTATCTCCTCGGCGAGCGCCCGGCCCTGCTCGTCGAGCACATCGGCGAGGACGACCCTCGCCCCCTCGGCCGCGAAGAGCCGCGCCTCCTGCTCCCCCTGCCCGCGCGACGCACCGGTGACGATGACGACACGTCCGTCCAGCTTGCCCATGAAGGCCTCCTCGGCTGCTGACTTCGGCTTGCTCCGGCCCGCTTCAGGCGCGAAGGCCGGTTCGGATACGGGCGGCCGGTCCGGGCGACGCGCGCGGCCGGCCGGTCCGGACGTGCCGCGTCACTGCAGGTGAGGTGCGACCTCTGCCGCGAACGCCGCCATCTGGTCCGTCAGCTCACCCCGGCTGCGGGACCTGAACCGGACCTGGATCTGCTGCACCCCCATCGCGCCGTACTCCCGCAGCGACTCCGCGATCCCCTCCGGCGCCCCCTTCAGGGTCCGCCGGCCGACCTCCCATCCCGGCTCGCCCACGTACAGCGGCTCGGCGATGGCCCCGATCACGACCGGCTCCCCGACGCCGGCCGCCTCCCTCAGCCCCCGCAGCCTGGCGATCTGCCCGGGAAGCTGCTCGCGCCGGTCGCCCTGCGGCAGCCAGCCGTCCGCGCGCTCCGCTGCGCGGCGTACGGCGGCGGGCGAGGAGCCGCCCACCCAGATCGGCGGCCGGGGCCTCTGCGCGGGCCGCGGCGCCTGCCCCAGCCCCTCGAACGCGAACCGCTCCCCCGCGAACTCGGGGAACTCCGCGCTCCCCAGCGCCGCCTTCAGCGCCTCCACCGTCTCGTCCAGCACCGCCCCGCGCCGCCGGAAGTCCACCCCGAGCGCCTCGAACTCCTCCTGGACGTGCCCGGCGCCGACCCCGAGGATCAGCCGCCCGCCGGAGAGATGGTCGAGCGTCGCGTACTGCTTGGCCGTGATCAGCGGATGCTTCAGCCCGACCACCGCGACATGGCTCAGCAGCCGTACGCGTTCGGTCACGGCGGCCAGGTGCGCGAGCGTGGCGACCGGGTCGTACCACACGGTGCTCATCGCCTCGGCCAGCCGGCGCGGGATCGCGATGTGCTCACAGCAGGCGAGGTAGGCGAACCCGTGCCGGTCGGCCGCCCTGGCGATCTCGACCAGATCGGCGGGGCCCGCGGCGGCCTCCCAGCTCTCCGCGTAGAGCGTGCTCTGCGACTGCACCGGAAGCTGCATCCCGTACGCCGTCCGCCCCCGCTCGGGCCGCCAGACGCCTTCGTGTTCCGCGCTGTCCACGCCCCACCCCAGCTGACGGTCGGTCATATCGCGGACCCGCCCCCGGCCCACAGCCCCTCCGGGGTGAGCCCCAGCAGCTCGATCGCGTTCCCCCGCACGATCCGTTCCACGACATCCGGCGGCAGATGGCCCATCTGGGACTCGCCGACCTCCCGCGACGTGGGCCATGTCGAGTCCGAGTGCGGGTAGTCGGTCTCGTACAGGACGTTGCCGGCGCCGATCGCGTCCAGGCTGCGCAGGCCGAAGGCGTCGTCGAAGAAGCAGCCGTAGACGTGCTCGGCGAAGAGTTCGGACGGCGGGCGCAGGACCTTGTCGGCGACGCCGCCCCAGGCGCGGTTCTCCTCCCAGACCACGTTCGCGCGCTCCAGGACGTACGGGATCCAGCCGATCTGCCCCTCGGCGTACATGATCCTCAGTTCGGGGAAGCGGTCGAACTTGCCGCTCATCAGCCAGTCGACCATCGAGAAGCAGCAGTTGGCGAAGGTGATCGTGGAGCCGACGGCGGGCGGCGCGTCGGCCGAGGTCGACGGCATCTTCGACGAGGAGCCGATGTGCATGGCGATGACCGTGCCGGTCTCGGCGCAGGCGCGCAGGAACGGGTCCCAGTAGTCGGTGTGGATGCTGGGCAGCCCCAGATGCGGCGGGATCTCGCTGAAGCAGACCGCCCGTACACCGCGGGCCGCGTTGCGCCGCACCTCCGCGGCGGCCAGTTCCGCGTCCCACAGGGGGATCAGGGTGAGCGGGATCAGCCGGCCGTGCGCCTGCGGGCCGCACCACTCCTCCACCATCCAGTCGTTGTACGCCCGCACCCCCAGCAGCCCGAGCTCGCGGTCCTTCGCCTCGGTGAAGGTCTGGCCGCAGAAGCGGGGGAAGGTGGGGAAACACAGGGCGGACTGGACGTGATTGACGTCCATGTCGGCGAGGCGCTCGGGCACGCTGAACGACCCCGGGCGCATCTGCTCGTAGGTGATCCCTTCGAGTCTGACCTCCTCGCGGGAGTAGCCGACGGCGGTGTCGAGGCGGGTCAGCGGGCGCTGCAGGTCCTCGTAGACCCACCAGTCGGCTATCGGGCCGTCGTCACCGGGGGCGCCCATCTTCGGGGCGAACCTGCCGCCCACGAAGGTCATCTCCTTCACGGGCGCCCGGACGATGCGCGGGCCGGTCTCCTGGTACTTCGACGGGAGCCGGTCCCGCCAGACGTTGGGGGGCTCCACCGTGTGGTCGTCCACCGAGATGATCTTGGGGAAGGTCTCCATGGCGGATACGGTAGCGCCGATCTGACGATCCGTCAGTAAACGGCGGAGGAGTGGCCGGGAGCGCGGGGCGCACGCGGAGCGCGGGGCTCCGCGCCCCGGCCGTACACCGCCGCGGTCCCGCCCTCGTCGGCCGGGGAGGCTTTGTGCACGGTCCGGACCCCTACTGACGGAAGAGGCCGCGACAAGGCAGACTGGCCGTTGCACACAGCGAGAAGGCGCATACAGCGTGGTCAACTGGCACAGGGCAGGGGGACACCATGGACGACGGTCCGGGTCGGGAGCGGCTCCGCTTCACCGTGCTCGGTCCCGTACGGGCCTGGCGCGGCGCAACGCCGCTGGCAGCGGGCTCCCCGCAGCAGCGCGCGCTGCTCGCCGCACTGCTGCTGCGCGGCGGACGCACCGCCACCGCGCCCGAGCTCGTCGACGCCCTGTGGGGTGACGAACCGCCGCATGCCGCGCTCGCGGCGCTGCGCACCTACGCCTCCCGGCTGCGCAAGGCGCTGGGCGCGGACGCCGAAGCGCTGGTCAGCGAGTCCGGCGGCTATGCGATCCGGCCGGTGGACGGCCGCCCCCTGGACCTCGACCACGATCACGCCGAGCAGTACGCGGCCGAGGCGGAGAAGGCCAAGGCGTCCGGCGACCGCGGCCGCGCCCGGGAACTCCTCGACAAGGCCCTGGCGCTGTGGGACGGCGAGCCGCTGGCCGGCCTGGCCGGCCCGTACGCCGAGACCCAGCGCACCCGCCTGCACGAATGGCGGCTGTCCCTCACGGAGGCCCGCCTCGAACTCGTCCTGGAGGCCGGCTGCCACGCCGAGGCGGTCTCCGAGCTCACCGCGCTCACGGCCGCCCATCCGCTGCGCGAGCGGCTGCGCGAACTGCTGATGCTGGCGCTGTACCGCAGCGGGCGGCAGGCCGAGGCGCTCGCCGTCTACGCCGACACCCGCCGGCTGCTGGCCGACGAGCTGGGCGTCGATCCGTGCACCTCGCTCTCCGAGCTCCAGCAGCGCATCCTGCGGGCCGACACGGACCTGGACGCGCCGCCCGTCGTCATCGACGGACCGGACGCCGCCGACCATGTCGTCGTACGCCCCCAGCAACTCCCGGCGACCGTCGCCGACTTCACCGGCCGCACCGCCTTCGTCTCCGAGCTCGGCCGGCAACTGGCCACCGCCGAGGGCAGCGTGATGGCGGTCTCCGCGCTCACCGGCATCGGCGGCGTCGGCAAGACCACCCTCGCCGTGCACGTCGCCCACGCCGCCCGCGAGCACTTCCCCGACGGCCAGCTCTACGTCGACCTCCAGGGCGCCGGCCACACCCCCTCCGAACCGGAGGCGGTCCTGGGCGCCTTCCTGCGCGCCCTGGGCACCTCCGACGCGTCCATCCCGGACGGCCTGGAGGAGCGCTCGGCGCTCTACCGCTCGACGCTGGCGGGGCGGCGGGTGCTGGCACTGCTCGACAATGCGCGCGACGCGGCCCAGGTACGGCCGCTGCTCCCGGGGTCGGAGGGGTGTGCGGCGCTGATCACCAGCCGGGCCCGGCTGATCGACCTGGCGGGCGCGTATCTGATCGACGTCGATGTGATGAGCCCCGAGGAGGCGCTGAACCTCTTCACCCGCATCGTCGGCGAGGAGCGCGTCAACGCCGAACGGCAGTCCGCGATGGCGGTGGTCGGCGCCTGCGGCTTCCTGCCCCTGGCCATCCGCATCGCGGCCTCCCGGCTCGCCGCGCGCCGTACGTGGACCGTCTCCACCCTCGCCCGCAAGCTCGCCGACGAGCGCCGCCGGCTGGACGAGCTGCGCGCCGGCGACCTCGCCGTCACGGCCACCTTCGAACTCGGCTACGGCCAGCTGGAGCCCCACCAGGCCCGCGCGTTCCGCCTGCTGGGTCTCGCCGACGGCCCGGACATCTCGCTGGCCGCCGCGGCCGCGCTCCTCGACATGGACATCGAGTCCGCGGAAGACCTCATCGAGTCCCTCGTCGACGCCAGTCTGCTGGAGTCCGCCGCCCCCGGCCGCTACCGCTTCCACGACCTGGTGCGGCTGTACGCGCGCGCCTGCGCGGAACGCGACGAGCAGCCGCCCGCGGAACGGGACGCGGCGCTCTCCCGGCTGCTGGACTTCTACCTGGCGACGGCCAAGGAGGTCTACACCCTGGAGCGTCCGGGCGACCGGCTCGCCGACCACATGGCGCGTCCGCAGTACGCGGGGCTGGTCTTCACCGACCGCATAGGCGCCCTGGAATGGCTCTTCGGGGAGGCCCGCTGCCTGATGGCCTGCGCACAGCAGTCCGCCGGGCCCGCGAGCCTGCGGCGCGCGGTGGACCTGCTGCTGCTGGCGCAGGACCTCGCGGAGTCGGGCGCCGACTCCCGGCAGTACGAGCAGGTGAACATGGCGCTGCTGGAGGCCGCGCGCGCCACGGACGACCAGCGCGCCCAGGCCCGCATCCACGTCGCGCTCACCAATGTCCACACCCTGGCCGGGCGGTTCGACAAGGCCGACGAGCACGCCCAGTCGGCCATGCTCCTCGGGCTGGCCACCGACGACGCGTTCGCCTCCTCCTACGCCCCCAACGACCGCGGCATCATCGCGAACTCGCAGAACCGCCACGCCGACGCCGAGGCCTACCTCACCCAGGCGCTGACCGCCTTCCGCGCGGACCGCAACAAGCCGTCGGAGGCCAGCGCGCTGTGCAACCTCTCGCGGGTCCACCTGGCCACCAACAGGGTGGACACCGCGATCCGGCTGGCCCAGGAGGGCATCGCGATCTACCGGGAGCTCGGCGCCACCCGCCGGCTGGCCAACGGCATGTACGCGCTCGGGCTGGCCTTCACCCGCGCGAAGCGGCTGGAGGACGCCACGGAGCAGCTGAACAAGGCGCTGGCCGTCTTCCAGGCGAGCCGGCAGCGGTTCTGGGAGGGCATGACCTACTTCCGGCTGGCCGAGGCGGACCTGACGGCCGGTCACCCCGCCCAGGCCGCCAACCACGCCGAGCAGGCACTCACCGCGCTGCGCGCCATCGGCGGCGAGTGGTGGCACGCCAATGTCCTGACGCTGCTGGGGCGGGCCCTGGACGGGGTCGGGCAGTCCGGGCGGGCCCGGGTGTGCTGGCAGGAGGCGCTGACGGTCTTCGAGCGGCTGGGCTCGCCGGAGTGCGCGGTGGTGCAGAACCTGCTGCGGCCCGTCGCGGCCGCGTGACCTGCGCCGACGCTTTTGCCGGCGGTGCACGGCGGGCGTAGACGCGGACGTTTATCGATCGTTCATCGCCACACGCCAGGCTCTACTCACCGACCCGCCGCCTCGGGGGGCAAGCGGTTCGGTGAGTTGGCCCCACCGTTATGGTGTTCGGCCCCGACGCACCTGTCCGGCGACCCACGGGGGAGTCGCCGGCCGGGTGGGCCGGTATCAAGCGCCCAAACACTGGAGTTGATCAGCTTGGCCACCGAGAACACCCAGCAGCCCGGCGAGCGGGACATCATCAAGCCGCTCGACCACCACCAGCCGATCCTCGGCCCCAAGGGGCGCCGCATCGTCGGCAAGCAGGACCAGCCGGTGACGCCCGGGGAAGAGATCACGACGCTCGACCACCACCAGCCCATCGGCAAGCCCATCGGCGATGCCCTGGGCGAGTCCAAGTAAAGAACCGCGCACGACGGTTCGGGGGATCGCAGGGGCCGTTTCGATGGCATGGAGGGGAGCCATCGAAAGCGGCCCCTGCGGCGTATCCGCACCCTGGGAGATCCGGCCGCGCCACCGCACTTTCCGGCCACGTATTCGAACATTCGCTCGTGCGAACCCCGGCTGCTCCCTACCCTCTACGCACAACCACGTCACCCGTCACGGAGGAACGCGCATGACCCGCACGCACAAGGCCGTCGTCCTCGCCGCACTCACGGTCGCCGCCGCGACCACGGCCGCGGCACCGGCGATGGCCGACTCGCACGACCGGTCCGGCGAGATCTCGACCTTCGACCACCACGCTCCGATCACCGGGCACCTCCTCTCGCCCGCGGACCTCACCGCCGAGGACGGCCACCGCCCCTGATCCACCGGGCACTTCGGCGCCCCTCGGGGCTCCATGTCGCACAGCGAGCCGGCAGCGAGACCATGCGCAGCGCATGGCCCCGCTGCCGGCTCGCTTGACGCGCGCCTCGTGCCCACCGCCGCACACCCCGGGAAACCGATACCTGACGCTCCGTCAGTTTCGCTGCTACAGTCGCGCCATTCGGGACGGCCGGGGCACCGGGGCCGCCGACCGGACCCGTTCCGCCCTGCTCATGGTCAGGAGGCGCGCCGTGTTCGAAGCCGCTCGTGTGCAGACACTGCAGACTCTCTGGGAACTGGTCGAGTACCGGGCCCGGGCCTCGCGCGGGGCACCGATGTTCTTCGACGAGGGCGGGCGGACCGTCACCTTCGACGGCGTACGGGACCAGGCGCTGCGGGTGGCGGCCGGGTTCCGGGAGCTGGGGATCGGGGCCGGGACCCGGGTGGCGTGGCAGCTGCCGACGCGGATCGACACGGTGATCGCCTCGCTGGCGCTGGCCCGGCTCGGAGCCGTACAGACACCCCTCATTCCGCTCCACCGGGAGCGCGAAGTCGGTTTCATCCTGGCGGAGTCGGCGGCGGAGTTCGTGCTCGTACCGGGCGTATGGCGGGGGTTCGACCACACCGCGATGGTGCGCAGGGTCGCCGGGGACGGGGTGCGGGTGGTCACGGTGGCGGGCGGGCTGCCGGCGGGGGACGTGGGCGGGATCGGCGAGGCGGCCCCGGCGCCCCGGGACGGCGGGACGCGATGGATCTACTACACCTCCGGCACGACCTCGTCCCCCAAGGGCGTCGAACACACCGATGCCACCCTCATCGCCGGCGGTGCGGGGCTGGCCACCGCACTCGGCATGTCCCCGCGGGACATCGGCTCGATCGCCTTCCCTTACGCGCATATCGCCGGCCCCGACTATGTCGTCGCCATGCTGGTCGGCGGCTTTCCCGCGGTCGTCCTGGACAGCTTCGAGCCGGGCCGCGCGGCCGCCGTCTACCGGCGTCGGGGCGTCACCATGGCCGGCGGCAGCACCGCCTTCTACCAGGCGTTCCTGGACGAGTCGCGGCGCTACCGCAAGGAGCAGCCGCACGCCGGACGGCTGATCCCGTCGCTGCGGCTCCTGTCGGGCGGCGGGGCGCCGATGCCACCGGAGCTGTACGCGGCGGCCGGGCGGGAGCTGGAGTGCGCGATCGTGCACGGGTACGGGATGACCGAGTGCCCGATGATCACGATGGGGACGCCGTACGACAGCGACGACCAGCTGGCACGGACGGTGGGCAAGCCGGTGGCGGGCGCGCGGATACGCATCGTCCGGGCGGACGGGAGCGAGGCCCGGACGGGCGAGCCGGGTGAGGTGACGCTCAAGGGGCCGATGCTCTTCCGGCGCTACACCGACCCCGCGCTGACCGCCGAGGCGTTCGACACCGACGGCTACTTCCACACCGGCGACCTGGGACGGCTGCGCCCCGACGGGCACCTGGTGCTCACCGGGCGGCTCAAGGACATCATCATCCGCAAGGGCGAGAACATCTCCGCGCAGGAGATCGAGGACCTGGTGCACACCCATCCGGCCGTGGCGCAGGCGGCGGTGATCGGGCTGCCGGACCGTGAGCGCGGCGAGCGGGTGTGCGCGGTGATCACGCCCGCCGATCCGGCCGCCCCGGCGCTCACCCTCGGCGCGCTGACCGCGCATCTGCGGGCGGCCGGGCTGATGACGCAGAAGCTCCCGGAACAGCTGGAGATCACCGAGGAGCTGCCGCGCGGGGGGCCGCTGAACAAGGTCCTCAAGGCGGCACTGCGGGAGCGCTACACGCGGTGACCGGGCGCGGGCCCACGCGGGGACGCGGAACGGACCGGGGACGGGGCGGCTCGGGGGGCCGGGCGGTGTGGCGATGAGTTCCGGGCGGCCGGGCGGTCTTCACTGGGAGGGGCGGTGCCGGTGTCCGGACCGGTGCCCCCGCCCCCGGAGCGGAAGGAACCCGGAGGATGACCGAGACGCCCCAGATGATCGACTTCGCGGCGCAGACCCGGCTGGTGTCGCGGCTCGCCGCACGGACCGCCGACGAGCAGCTCGATGCGCCCACACCGTGCGAGCAGTACGCCGTACGCCACCTCCTGGGCCATCTCGTCGCACTGGCCGCCGCCTTCCAGGACGTGGCCCGCAAGGAGCTCGGGCCGGCGACCGGCACCTCCCCCGACGCGTTCCGGCCCGATGCCGGGCCCGGCTGGCGCGCCGAGCTGGACCGGAACCTCGCGGGGATGGCGGAGGCCTGGCGCGCCCCGGAGGCGTGGCAGGGCGAGACCGAGGCGGGCGGCGTCCCCCTGCCGGGCTCCGTGGCGGGCCGGATCGCACTCAACGAGCTGGTGCTGCACGGCTGGGACCTGGCGCGCGCCACCGGCCAGGAGTACACGCCGGACGCCGACAGCCTCCGGGTCTCGTACGCCCTGCTGGCGTCCTGGGCCGAGGGCGGCACCGGCGGCCTGTTCGGCGCGGTCGTCCCCGTCCCCGACGACGCCCCGCTCCTCGACAAGGCGGTGGCCCTCAGCGGCCGCCGGCCGGACTGGACACCGCCGGCGGACTAGCGTCCGTCCGACGGGTCAGGGCCGGGGCGCGCGGAGGGCACTGGGCGCCCGCGCTCAGCTGACGGCGGCCCCGAACCACCGCGGCAGCCGGCCGAGCAGGTCCTGCTGGTCCTCGCCGACCCACGCCACATGGCCGTCCGGCCGCAGCAGCACCGCGGGCACGTCCAGCTCCTCGCCGACGTCGACGACGTGGTCGACCCGGTCCGCCCAGCCCGCCACCGAGAGCCGGCCGGTCTGGTCGAGCAGCAGCCCGCGGCCGCCGCGCATCAGCTCGTACAGGCGCCCCCGCTTCAGCCCCACGTCCCGCATCCGCCGGCCCAGCAGCTCATGCCCCGCGCCGAAGTCGTAGCGGACCCCGATCGCGGTGATCTTCTCGATCAGGTACCGGTTGACGTCCTCGAAGTCCATCAGCTCCGCCACCAGCCGGCGCACCGCCTGGGGTCCCGGCTCGGTGGACATCAGCTGCATCTGCGCACGGGTGTTGTCCAGCACGTCGGCGGCCACCGGGTGCCGTTCGGCGTGGTAGCTGTCCAGCAGCCCCTCCGGCGCCCAGCCGCCGACCTCGGCGGCCAGCTTCCAGCCGAGGTTGAACGCGTCCTGGATGCCGAGGTTGAGGCCCTGACCGCCGGCCGGCGGGTGGATGTGCGCCGCGTCGCCGGCCAGCAGCACCCGGCCGACCCGGTAGCGCTCGGCCTGCCGGGTGCCGTCGCCGAAGCGGGAGAGCCAGCGCGGCGAGTGCACACCGAAGTCGGTGCCGGCGACCGCCCGCAGCTGCTGCTTGAACTCCTCGAAGGTCGGCGGGACCGTGCGGTCCTCGGCCATCCCCGCGGCGGGCACCACGACACGGTGCACCCCCTCCCCGAAGGGCGTGATGCCGAACCGCTTCTGGGTCTTGCGTACTTCGGCCATCACCGAGGCCACCGTCTCCGGCTCCGCGGCCACCTGCATCTCGCCCAGCAGCGTCTCGACCCTGGCCGGCTCACCGGGGAAGCCGACGCCGAGCAGCTTGCGCACCGTGCTGCGGCCGCCGTCGCAGCCGACGAGGTAGCGGGCGCGCAGCCGCTCGCCTCCACCTCCCCCGGCTACGCCCCCACTGGCGAGTTCGACGGTCACCCCGTCCTCGTCCTGGCTCAGCCCGACCACCTCGCAGCCGCGCCGGATCTCGGCGCCGAGCTCGACGGCGCGCTCGGCCAGCAGCCGATCGGTGAGGGTCTGCGGGATGCCGAGGACATAGCCGTGCGCGGTGTCCAGGCCGGGCGCGGGCTTGTCGATGCCGGCGAAGAAACCGCCGACCGGGTACTGCCGGCCGTGTGCGAGGAACCGCTCCAGCAGACCGCGCTGGTCCATCACCTCGATGCTGCGCACATGCAGACCGAGGGCGCGGACGACCGGCGTCGGCTCCTCCTGCTTGTCCAGCACGAGCACGCGCACGCCGTGCAGCCGCAGCTCGGCGGCCAACATCAAGCCGGTCGGTCCGCCGCCGGCGACCACCACGTCGATCATCAAGAGCTCTCCCGTTTCCGCAGGTTGTGGCTACGGCGGGAGATTCTGCGGCATGACCGGGGCCTTGCCGCAAGGCCCCCAGTGCGCTATATGTTGAGAGTGGCAAGGAGTGGGTGACCTCCTTGCCTTTGCTTTTTGTGGTCCGCTTTCGTGGTCCGCTGCGGAACGGGACAGCCTCCCCGCGCGGCGGCGGCGCGCGCCGCCGGGCCGCCGGATCACACGGGCGCGGGCCCCGGGACTCCGTTCCGCAGCCGGGTCTTGAGGACCTTGCCGCTGGCGTTGCGCGGGAGCTCGGGGACGAAGGCGACCTCGCGCGGGACCTTGTAGTTGGCCATCTCGCGGCGGGACCAGGCGATCAGGTCGTCGGCGGTGAGCGAGGAGCCGGCGCGGCGGACCGCATAGGCCTTGCCGACCTCGCCGAGGCGGGGGTCGGGTATGCCGATGACGGCGACCTCGGCGATGTCCGGGTGGCGGCCGAGGAGTTGCTCTATTTCGGCGGGGTAGGCGTTGAAGCCGCCGACGATGAACATGTCCTTGATCCGGTCGGTGATCCGCAGGTTGCCGGCCGCGTCCAGGACGCCCACATCGCCGGTGCGCAGCCAGCCGTCGCGGGTGATCGCGCGGGCCGTGCCGGCCGGGTCCTCGAAGTAGCCGGACATCACGTGGTAGCCGCGGACCAGCACCTCGCCGGGCTCGCCGGGCGCCATCGGGCGGCCCGCGGCGTCGACGACCCGGATCTCGGTGCCGGGCAGGGCACGGCCCGACGTCGCGGCGATGACCTCGGGCGGATCGCCGCGGCGGCACATCGTGACGATGCCCGAGCTCTCCGAAAGGCCGTATGCCGTAAGGACGGTGGAGATCCGCAGTTCGCTGCGGAGCCGCTCGACGAGCTGCAGGGGGACGACGGCGGCGCCGGTGACCACCAGGCGCAGTGCGGACAGGTCGTGCAGGGCGCGGTCGGGGTGGTCGAGGAGCTGCTGGTGGAGGGTGGGCGGGCCGGGGAGTACGGAGATCCGCTCGGCGGCGATGTTGGCGAGCGCGGTCTGCACGCTGAAGACCGGCTGCGGAACCATCGTTGCACCGCGCAGCAGGCAGGCGATGACCCCGGCCTTGTAGCCGAAGGTGTGGAAGAACGGGTTGATGATCAGGTAGCGGTCGCCCTCCCGGAGGCCGGCCAGTTCGCTCCAGACGTCGTAGGCGCGCAGGGTCTGGGCGTGCGTGATCACGGCGCCTTTGGGGTGACCGGTCGTGCCGGAGGTGAAGACGATGTCCGAGGGCGCGTCGGGGCGCAGTGCGTCGGCGCGGGCGCGGACCGCCTCGGCGGGGACGCGGGCGCCGCCGGCGAGGAAGTCCCGCCAGGTGAGGAAGTCGGCCGGGGCGTCCTCGGAGAGCACCACGACCTTCTCCAGCGCCGGCAGTCCGGGCAGCGGGCCCCGGCCGGTGCCTTCCCGGGCGGCGCGGCGGAGCGAGGCGACGTAGGACGTGCCGAGGAACGTGCCGGTGACGAAGAGCAGCCTGGCGCGGGTGCGGCCGAGGACGTAGGCGGCTTCGGTGCCCTTGAAGCGGGTGTTGACGGGGACCAGGACGGCGCCGGCGGTCACCGCCCCGAGGGCGGAGACGATCCAGTCGAGGGTGTTGGGCGCCCATACGGCGACGCGGTCGCCGGGCGCGACCCCGGAGGCGATACAGGCGGCCGCGGCCCGCTCCACCCGCTCGCCCAGCTCGGCGTACGACACCCGGGTGCGGCCCTCGACGACGGCCTCCCGGGAGCCGTACCGCCGGGCGGCCGTGCGTACCAGCCGGGGGATGGCGCCGTACGCCAGGTCCGCCCGCGCGTCCACGTCGTCGTGCATCGCACTGCCTTCCGCCGAAGAGTGACCGACCACTAGCTGACTGTCCGTCAGATTAGCGGTAGCCTCCTGCGCTGTCAGCACTGGCGACCGACCACGGAGGTGGCGATGGGGGCGACCCTCAAGGACGCTACGGCGATAGCCGGCATCGGGCAGACTCCGTTCGCCAGGCAACTCCCCGAATCCGAGAAGACCCTGGCCTGCCGGGCTATCCTCGCGGCGCTGGACGACGCCGGGATCGCCCCGTCGGAGGTCGACGCCTTCGCCTCCTACACCATGGAGGAGACCGACGAGGTCGAGATAGCCAAGGCCGTCGGCGCCGGGGACGTCACCCACTTCTCCAAGGTCGGCTACGGCGGCGGGGGCTCCTGCGCGACGGTGGCCCATCTGGCCGCCGCCATCGCCACCGGGCAGGCGGGCGTCGGCGTGGCCTGGCGCTCCCGCAAGCGCGGCTCGGGACCGCGGCCCTGGAAGAACACCCACGTCCAGCTGCCGACCCCGGGGCAGTGGACCCGGCCCTTCGGACTGCTGCGCCCCGCCGACGAGATCGGCATGCTGGCCCGCCGCTATATGCACGAATACGGCGCCACCCGCGACCACCTCTTCAACGTCGCGCTCGCCTGCCGCAACCGCGCCAACCAGAACCCGGCCGCGATCATGTACGACCGCCCCCTGACCCGCGAGATGTATATGACCGCCCGCTGGATCAGCGAGCCGCTCTGCCTCTTCGACAACTGCCTGGAGACGGACGGCGCGCTGGCCTGCGTCGTGGTCGCAGCCGAGCGCGCCCGCGACTGCCGCCACCGGCCCGTCTACGTCCACTCCGCCGCCCAGGGCCTGCCCGCCCAGCACCACGGCATGGTCAACTACTGGAACGACGACCCGCTCACCGGCCCCGCCTGGACCGCCGCCCGGCACCTGTGGAAGGGCGCCGACCTCGGACCGCAGGACATCGACGTGGCACAGATCTATGACGCGTTCACCCCCCTGATCCCGCTCTCCCTGGAGGGCTACGGCTTCTGCGGGCGCGGCGAGGGGGCCGCCTTCACCGAGGGCGGCGCGCTGGAGATCGGCGGCCGGCTCCCCCTCAACACCGGCGGCGGCGGCCTCTCCGAGGCGTATGTACACGGTTTCAACCTGATCACCGAAGGCGTCAAACAGCTGCGCGGCACCAGCACCGCGCAGGTCCCCGACGCCGCCACCTGCCTGGTGACCGCGGGCGAGGGCGTCCCCACCTCGGCCCTGCTGCTGAGGAGTTGAGGTTTGATGAGTGCGCGTGAACCCGTTCGTGAAGCCATGACCCCAAGCGTGCCAGCCGCCACTGACAATCGGCCCGGCACCGACTCCGACCTGCTGCTTCCCGTCCCCGACGACGACGGCGCACCGTTCTGGGAGTACGCCGCCAGGGGCGAACTGCGGGTGCAGGCCTGCTCCGGCTGCGACGAGCTGCGCTTCCCGCCCCGGCCCTGCTGCCCGCACTGCCAGTCCTTCGACGCCCACTGGCGGCGCATGAGCGGCCGCGGACGCATCTGGTCCTACGTCCTTCCGCACCCGCCGCTGCTGCCCGCCTACGCCGCACAGCCCGGCTACAACGCGATCGTCGTGGAGCTGGCCGAGGCCCCGCGCATCCGCCTCGTCGGCAACCTCGTCGCCGCCGCCGACGCCCCCCTCAACTCCGTCGCCCCGTCCCGGCTGCGCATCGGCGCCCCGGTGAAGGCGGTCTTCCACACGCTGCCCGGCGGCGTGACCGTGCCCCGCTGGCTCCTGGAGCGGCCGTGACGATCCGTACGGAGATCAGGGACGGGGTCGCGCTGGTCACCCTCGACCGGCCGGAGCGGCACAATGCGATCGACCTCGCCACCGCCGGTGAACTCGCCGCCACCTGGCGGGAGTTCCGCTTCGACGACTCCGTACGGGCCGTGGTGGTCACCGGGGCCGGCGGCCGCGCCTTCAGCACCGGAATCGACCGCTCCGCCGTGGTCCCCCAGCCGTCCTCCCCCTACTCCCTCGACGACCCGCTGCGCCGCATCGGCCCGAAGTCCAACGACCTGTGGAAGCCGGTCATCGCCGCTGTCGACGGCATGGCCTGCGGCGGCGCCTTCTACCTCCTGGGGGAGGCCGAGTTCCTCATCGCCTCCGAGAACGCCACCTTCTTCGACCCGCACACCACCTACGGGATGGTCAGCGCGTACGAGTCCGTCTACATGGCGCAGCGGATGCCCCTGGGGGAGATCGCCCGGCTGTCCCTGATGGGCACGGCGGAGCGGCTCGGCGCGGCACGCGCATACGAGATCGGCCTGGTCTCCGAGCTGACCGCGCCCGGCGCCGCGGCCGAGGTGGCGCTGCGCCGTGCGGCCGCCGTCGCCGCGCAGCCGACCGAGGCGGTCCAGGGCACCGTACGCGCCCTGTGGGCGGCCAAGGAGGCGGCCAGGTCGCAGGCCCTGGCGCAGGCCCCCCAGCTGATCGCGCTGGGCAATCTGCCCCCGGACCGCCAGGCCGAGCTCTTCGCCGCCCGCAAGCGGGACGGCCGACGGGACGGGTAACGGGACGGCCGGCCCCTCACATACGGGTCTTCTGCGCCCGGGTGATCTGGCAGGTGAACCAGAACCGCCCGATGGACGACTGGTTGACGGTGTACTTGGCCGTGTAGGTCTCGGTGTCGCCGGGGCCCACGATGATGGACCGCTCGTGCAGCCCGTACGCCTTGCCGTCGGCCGGCCTGGCCTTCATCCAGTTGACGGCCATGTCGTAGGAGAAGCTGTCGGTCGACGACGGGTTGGTGATGGAGACCGTGTACGTGAACTGGCGCAGCGAATTGGAGAAGTCGCAGCCGGTGCCGGTGACGTCCGACCGCCCGTCCGGGTCGAAGGTCTCCTGCGTCGGGGAGGGCGAGTAGGAGTCCGTCGGGTATCCCGTGGGCGTCGAGCCGTACGGGTCGTAGCTGCTGGAGGACGAAGGGCTCGGGAAGTTCGTCGGCACATGGACCCGTGGCCTGCTGATACAGCCGCTGACCGTGGCGACCGTGGCGAGCACCAGGCCACCGGCGACCGCCGCCCTGATGCCCCTACGGGCACCACCGCGGATGCCCATGCCTGTGCGTGTGCGCTGCTTCATCCGACCGTCCCCCGTGGAAACTCTGAGCCCGCCACCCGTGGGTTGACGCGTGCACGGCACCCTAGCAAGAGCGGGTGACAACCCGTACGGGCCCCTGCGACGCGGCTGGCCGTACTTGTCTAGCGAGTGCAGACGGGCAGGCGTAGCGTCGGTCACGGAGGACGACAGGACGACCCTAAGCGAGGCGACGCCCGTGGTGCGCAACGTTCTCGGGTCCCTGATCGCCCTCGTCGGAGCGACGGCCGCCGTCTGGAGCCCCTTCCGTCCCTGGTACGACGGCCGTCACGGCAGCGACGTCCGGATCGAGGACCTCTTCAACGGCATCACCCGCCACGGCGCCGCGCTCTTCGGCTCCGTCCTGCTGCCCATGGCCTTCGCCGCGGTGCTGACCCTGATCGGCGTCGCGCTGCGCTCCCGGGCGCTGGTCGCCCTCGCGAGCGTGGTCGTCCTCGGGTTCACGATCCTGTGGATGGTCCGCCAGGGGCAGGCCGCGAGCGAGCTGACCGCCGGGGCCCGCGGTCTGGGCGTGGGTGTGGCCAACGCCCTGGGCGGCGGTGCGCTGATGCTGCTCGGCGCCCTGATCATGCGGGGCCGCGGCCGCGGCGCGTACGGCCGCGGATCCGGCCGGCACCGCGACGAGCGGCGCCCTGACGAGCCGTACTACGACGATCGGCGCGAGGGCGAGCGGCAGTACGACGAAGGGCACTACGGCCGTTACGCACCCCACGACCGCTACGGCGGGCGCACGCCCTATCCCCCCTCCGCCTATCCGCCGGCGACGCCCGAACCATGGGACGCGGGCCGCCCGGGCGCGGAGGAGTGGGACCCGGAGCCGTACGCCGCCGGCCAGGGCGGTCCCCCGCCGGGCCGCGCCGACGGCCCTTACGGGGAGCCCGGTGACACCCCGACCGCTCCCCTGCCGGTCACCGAACCCCCGCCGACCATGCCCTCCCGCCGGCTGCGCCCCACGCCCCCGGTGGAGTGGGGCAAGGAACACCGCAGGCCGCAGCCGCAGCAGCCCGAGGAGCGGAAACCCGAAGGAACCCAGCAGCCACAACGGCCCCCGGAGGAACGGGAGTAGCCGGACAGGCCCTCAGGCCCTCCGCGCCAGCCCCGTCCCCTTCGCCGCGTCCAGTGCGTACACGCAGCGGTCCTTGCTACAGGCGTAGACGACCCCGCCGACGGCCACCGGCGAGCCGGTGATCTCGCCGCCGGTCTCCAGCTTCCAGCGCAGCTGGCCGCCCATCGCATCGAGCGTGTACAGGCAGTGGTCGGCCGAGCCGAAGTGCACCCGGCCCTCGGCGACGACCGGCGCGCCCACGACCTCCGCGCCGGCCTGGAACCGCCAGCGCGGGGTACCGGTCACCGCGTCCAGCGTGTAGAGCGCCTTGCCGCTGCCCAGGTGGACCGCACCGTGCGCGACCAGCACCGGTTCGGTGGACTGCCGGGCCTCGGTGGCGATCCGCCAGCGGTCGCGGCCGTCCGCCGCGTCCAGCGCGTAGACCGTGCCGAGGTAGTCCGCCAGATAGACCCCGCCGCCGGTGACGGCCGGTCCGGGGGCGAAGGCGGGCGGGGCCAGGAACACCGCGGGCGCCTCGAAGTGCCAGCGCACGTCACCGCGCGCGATGTCGATGGCCAGCACCCGGGTCCCGGCCACCACATAGACCACACCGTCCGACGCGGGCAGCAGCCGCATCGGTACCCCGCCGCAGGCCGCCGCGTCCCCCACCGGGTACGACCAGCGCTCGGCGCCCGTACGGGCCTCCAGCGCCTTCAGCCGCGCGTCGGCCCACACGAACACCGTGCCCTCGTGCACCACGGGACCGGCCTCGGCGCTCTCGAAGTCGGTCTGGACGCCGCCGATCTCCCACAGCAGCTCACCGTTGGCGGCCTCCCAGGCCTGGACGCCGCCGCCGCGGGTGCTGGTGACGACGGTCCCGCGGTCGGCCTTGAGGGCGTAGACCCAGCCGTCGGTGTTCAGCCGCCAGCGCTCGGTGCCGTCGGCGGCGTCCAGCGCGTACAGACTCGGACCGTCCGAGGCGTGGATCCGCCCGTCGGCGACCGCCATCGCCCAGGCGACGTCACGGGTCTTGAACTTGCGGCGGCCGCTGGCCACATCGAGCGCGTGCACCTCGAAGGACGTGACGTAGAGCAGATCGCCGTCCACGGTGGGCGTGCCCCACACGTCGTTCGACATACGGAACCGCCAGGGGCGCCAGCGGCCCGGCTCGGCGGGCGGCGCCTCGGCCGGGGCGGCCGGCTGCGCGGCGGCGCCCTGCTGCGGCGCACCGGCCACCGGGCCGCCACCGGGGGGCCGTACCCAGTTCGTCGCGGCACCGGCCTGCCCGCGCGGCTGCGGCTCGCGGGCGTCGACGCGCGGTCCCGGCCCTATCGGGGCGGGCGAGCCACCGAGGTGGACCGGACCGGCGGCGCCCTCCGCGGAGGGCGTGGCGGCCGGGGACGGTGCGGCGGCGGGCGGTGCCGCGGAGACCGGGGTCATGCGGGCCGTCGAGACGTCCGGGCCGAGCGGGGCGGGCTGCGGCATCGGGCCGGGGTGGCCGCCGCGCGGGTCGCCGCCCCGGTGCGCCTCGGGGCCGGCACCGATCCGGCCGGGCCAGCCGGCCTGCGCCCCCGCGGCGGCGGGCGCGTTCCCGGGCCGCGGCGGCGCCTGTACGGGCCGTGGTGCGGGCATCGGGGGCGACGCGGGCGGGGCCGGCGGCGCGGCGGGCGCGGGACGGCCGGAGCCGCGTACGGAGCTCGCCCGCTGGGTGTCCTTCGGTACGGAGGAGCGGCCGCCGCGCCGGCTCTCGATGAGCGCCACCGCGCCGGGCGGCAGCCAGGCCGAGGCGGTACCGCTGTCGTCGCTGCCGGAGCCGAAGAGGTGCGGGGCGAGCTGGGACTGCAGATCGGCCGGGGAGGGCCGGTGGCCGGCCTCCATCTGCATACAGGACTCCAGGAGCGGACGCAGTTCGTCCGGCAGCCCGGTCAGGTCGGGGCCCTCGCGCAGCAGCATGAAGACGGTCTCGACGGGGTTGGCGCCGTGGAACGGCGCGTGCCCGGTGGCGGCGAACACCAGCGTCGAGCCGAGGGAGAAGACATCGCTCGCACCCGTGACGCTGCGTGAGTCACGGGCCTGCTCGGGCGACATATAGGCGGGCGTGCCGACGGCCACGTTGGTCATCGTCAGACGGGTGTTGGACACCCCGGAGGCGATACCGAAGTCGATCACCCGGGGGCCGTCCTCGACGACCAGCACATTCGACGGTTTCAGGTCGCGGTGGACCAGGCCCGCGCCGTGGATGGACTGCAGCGCCTCGGCGATCCCGGCCGCCAGCCAGCGCACCGCCTGGGCCGGCAGCGGCCCGCACTCATTGACTATTTCCTCGAGGGAGGGCGCGGGGACGTACGCCGTCGCCAGCCACGGCACCGCGGCCCGCGGATCCGCGTCGACGACCGCCGCGGTGTAGAAGCCGCTGACCGCGCGGGCCGCCTCGACCTCGCGTGTGAAGCGGACCCGGAACAGCTGGTCCTCGGCGAGCTCGGTGCGCACCGTCTTGATCGCCACGCGCCGGCCGGACGCCGAGCGCGCCAGATAGACCAGTCCCATGCCGCCGGCCCCGAGACGGCCGAGCACCTCGAACGGCCCGATCCGCCGGGGATCGTGCTGCGTCAGCTGCTTCAGCTGCTCCACCACTTGCCTGCCACCTCCCCGTGGGGCGTAAAAGAGACTCTCAATAGCCACGAGCCGCCGAGAGCCACTGCCCCGTGCAGCGTCTCACCGCCTGGCCGAACCGGCCGTACGCGTGCTGATTCTTCCTGGCCGAGCCGACGGTTGCGAACCCGGGGCCTGTCCGCCGTGTCATGGCATGCCCCCCGCGACCCGCAACGGGCCTGTTACCCGACGTAACCCAACCTCGCCTGACGTGCTCCGATACGTCCGCCGACGGATGACCATCGAGGGGTTACCGGCGAGTTATGGCTCCCCCTTGCGCGATACCGCCCGATATACGGACGTGCACCGCCCCGTTTGACGGCCCGCCGGCCATGCCCCCACAGTCGCCGCGTCGTCGCCCCCCGTCACCTTCTCCGGCCCCACCGCCCAATTCTGCGCCGCCGACCGCCACTTCGACGCCAGAACGCTCCGTCCGGCGTGGCGAGGACCGCTCACGCAGGCAGGAGTGGAGACCGCCGCGGCGGCCATATGCCCAAGCTAGCGCCGGTTCGCGCGGTCCGCCGCAGAGAGCGATCAAACACAAACAATCGAACCTCAACTCGATATCGATGGATACCGATGAATACTGATCGAATCCGCACGGTGAGGAGTTACCGGTAATCGCCGAACCGAGCATCCAACTCACGTCCCCGATTGCTCATTTCATGCACGGACAGTGACCGATTGTCCACCGAAGTTGTCCACAGCCTGTTGATAAGACCATTCACCGGTTCGGACCAAGCCACCGCGCGCGCTCCACGGCCGCCCACAGGCCCGCCACCAGCGCACTCACGGGGATCACACACCCCGAACTCCCGCGTCCCCATTTGCAGGCAGCCAAATCGCGCTCCGATCACCCCTCGGTAAGCTGACGGCATGACAGGACAAGTTCGAACCGTCGACGGCAGAGTTGCCGGCCGCCGCGGACAGGCGACGCGGCAGAAGCTTCTCGACTGCCTCAGTGAAATGCTCAGTTCGTCCCCCTACCGGGACGTCAAGGTCATCGATGTGGCCCGAAAAGCGGGGACTTCACCCGCTACCTTCTATCAGTACTTCCCGGACGTGGAAGGCGCCGTCCTGGAAATCGCCGAGGAGATGGCCAAAGAGGGTGCCACTCTGACCGATCTTGTCGCCGGACGCTCCTGGGTGGGCAAGTCCGGCTGGCAGGCGGCAGAGGACCTGGTCGAAGGCTTCCTCTCCTTCTGGCGCAAGCACGACGCGATCCTGCGCGTCATCGACCTGGGCGCGGCCGAGGGCGACAAGCGGTTCTACAAGATCCGCATGAAGATCCTCAACGCCGTCACCAACTCGCTCACGGACTCCATCCAGGAGCTCCAGAGCAAGAACAAGGTCGACAAGGACGTCAGCGCGGCAGCCATGGCCGGCTCGATCGTCGCGATGCTCGCGGCGGTCGCCGGGCACCAGAAGGGCTTCCAGAGCTGGGGCGTCAAGCAGGCCGAGCTCAAGCCCAATCTGGCGCTGCTGGTGCACTTCGGCATCACGGGAAAGAAGCCCACGAAGTGAAGCGGACCATATGAAGCGGACTTCCTAGCGGAACCATCTGCCAGCAACCGAGCCAGCAGCCGAGGAAGCGGCCACGCAACAGCCGCTCCCCCAAGTCCCGGTGCATCCGGGCCGGTTCGCCGTCGGTCCTGTATCCGTCCTGCCATAGCTGTACCGCACACACAGCGGGTGCCGCCCGCCCCCTAGGGGGCCGCCGAGGCACCCGCTGTGTGCGTGCGGGGACCGTCCGCGTACGGGTGCGCGGGAACCGTCCGTGCGGGACCGTCCGTGTGCGGCACCGTCCCTGTGCGGCACCGTCCCTGTGCGGCACCGTCCCTGTCCGGCGCCGTCCCTGTGCGGCCGCTCAGCGGCGCTCCAGCCGGAACAGCCGGATCTCCCGCTCCACCCGCGCCTGATACGCGGCGTACGGCGGCCAGAACGCCAGCGCCGCCCGCCAGGCCCGCGCCCGCTCCTCACCGGTCAGCAGCCGGGCCCTTACGGGAATGTCCTGACCCCGCCAACTGACCTCCGCCTCCGGATTCTTGAGCAGATTGCCGGTCCAGGCCGGATGGCCCGGCCGACCGAAGTTGCTGCCGATCAGCAGCCAACCGCCGTCCTCCTCCGGCATGCAGGCCAGCGGCGTACGCCTCGGCAGCCCGCTCCTGGCGCCCGTCGCGGTGAGGATCACCCCGGGCAGCATCCGGGCGCTGAGCAGCACCTTTCCACCGGTGAGCCGGTGCACGGCGCGGTCCAGCGCGGGGATGAAGTGCGGCGCGATCCGGGCGAACGTACGGGTCGCGGAGATCTTCTGCAGCAGCCGCTCACCTGGTGGCATCACACATCGACCGCCTCTTGGGTACGAGCCCCGACCGCCTCTTGGGTACGGACCGTCGCCGGCACACCGGCCCGGTGCGCGCCATCGGCCGGCCCGCCACTGTCCATCGTGCCCGTCGGCGCCGGGAACAGCCCCGCCTCTTCGGCGGCCCGGGCCCGCAGCCGGTGCACGGGCCCCAGCAGCAGTTCGTCGCACGCCGCGCGCTTGAAGTACAGATGCGCCTCGTGCTCCCACGTGAAGCCGATGCCGCCGTGCAGCTGCACGGCCTCGGCCGCCACCGCCCGCAGGGCCTCCAGCGCCTGCGCAAGGGCCAGCGCGCCTACTCCGGGCTCGTTCGTGGTGCCTGTGCTGCCTGTGCTGCCTGTGCCGCTCGTGCTGTGTGTCGTGGCCGTCCCGTACGGGTCGGCATCGGGGTAACCGGTCCGTACGCGTCCGGCCGACCACGCCGCGTAGTACGCCGCCGACCGGGCCGCTTGCAGCGCCACGTACAGGTCGGCGAGCCGGTGCTGGATGGCCTGGAAGGAGCCGATCGGCCGGCCGAACTGGGTCCGTTCCTTGACGTAGGCGACGGTCCGGCAGAGTGCCGTATCGGCCGCCCCGACCGCCTCGGCGGCCAGTGCCGCGGCCGCCGCCGCACCCGTCGCGGCGAGTGCTCGCGCCACCGCCGTCCCGGCGCCCGCTCCCTCGCCCGCTTCCTCTCCCAGCAACTCGGCCGGGACGTCGCGCAGTTCGAGCCGCGCCTGGGGCCGGGTCTCGTCCAGCGCGGTCTGCCGGGTCCGCAGCAGACCGGGGAGACGGGGCGGGCCGGGGAGACGGGGCGGGCCGGGGAGACGGGGCGGGCCGGGGAGACGGGGCGGGCCGGGGAGGCCGGGCGGCGTCTCGGCCTGCCCTGCCTGTTCGACGGCGTCCGCACGTACGAGGAAGAGCAGTGTGCGGCTGTGCGCGAAGCCGCCGGTGTGCGCGGCCACGACGAGCACCTGCGCGGTGTGCCCGTTCAGCACCTGCGTGGCCTCCCCGTACAGCCGCCAGCCGCCGTCCCGCAGCCTCGCCTGGATGCCGCCGGACCGGCCGCCGCCCGCCCAGTCGCCGTCGTTGGGCCCGGTCAGGGCCAGTGCGGTGGCCAGTTGTCCGCCCGGTACGGCCAGCGTGCCGGTCAGCTCCCCGGCCGCGAGGGGCGGCAGCAGCGCGGCGCGCTGCCGCTCGCTGCCCAGCGCGAGGATCAGGGGGGCGGCCAGCGCGGCCGTGGCGACCAGCGGTGAGGGCAGGACGGCACGACCGGTCTCCTCGCAGGCCAGGGCGAGTTCGGTGGGCCCGCAGCCCACCCCTCCGTACGCGGCGGGCAGCGCAAGGCCGGGGAGCCCCAGCTGGCCGGCGAGCTGGCGCCACAGCTGTTCGTCGTAGCCCGGTGGGGTGCGTACCGCCGCTTTGACCTCGTCCGGGCCGCAGTGTTTGTGCAGCAGTTCGCGCAGAGTGCGGCGGATTTCGTGCTGCTCCTCGGTGAACGCGGCATCCATCGGCGGGCTCCTCCCGGCCGTAGACAACGCCCGCCCGGTCCGATCCGACGGGCCCCGGCAGCCGATCTGACGGGGCGTCATAGTAGGGGTGGGGGGTGGAGTTTCCTAGGGTCGCGGCCTTGCCTCACCGCGGGCCTGCCCCCACCCCTCGATCTGATGTACCGTCAGATTCATGCCTTCAGTGACGCCAGGGCCAGGCACCCCGGGCAGTCCCGGGAGCCCGAGGATTCCCCGGCCCCCCTCCCGGAATCGCAGGGTCGTCGTCGCCGGGATCGCCCTGTCCGACTGCGGCCGCGTGGACGAGGCCACCCCGTACGCGCTGCACGCCCAGGCCGCCCGCCGGGCACTCGCCGACAGCGGCCTGGACCGATCGGTGATCGACGGCTTCGCTTCGGCCGGGCTGGGCACCCTCGCCCCCATCGAGGTCGCCGAGTATCTGGGACTGCGTCCCACCTGGGTCGATTCGACCTCGGTCGGCGGCTCCACCTGGGAGGTGATGGCCGCGCACGCCGCCGACGCGATCGCCGCCGGCCACGCCAACGCCGTACTGCTCGTCTACGGCTCCACCGCCCGCGCCGACATCAAGGCCCGCCGCCGCACCTCGAACCTCTCCTTCGGCGCCCGCGGCCCGCTCCAGTTCGAAGTCCCCTACGGGCACACCCTGATCGCCAAGTACGCCATGGCCGCCCGTCGCCATATGCACCAGTACGGCACCACGCTGGAGCAGCTGGCCCAGATAGCGGTCCAGGCGCGGGCCAACGCGGCGGCCAACCCGGACGCGATGTACCGCGCCCCGGTCACCGTCGACGAGGTCCTCTCCGGCCCGATGATCGCCGACCCGTTCACCAAGCTGCACTGCTGCATCCGCTCCGACGGCGGCTGCGCGGTCCTGCTGGCCGCCGAGGACTACGTGCCCGACCTCGCCAAACCCCCGGTATGGGTGCTCGGTTCCGGTACCGCGGTCTCGCACACCACCATGTCCGAGTGGGACGACTTCACGGTCTCGCCCGCGGCGGCATCCGGCCGGCTCGCCTTCGAGCGCGCCGGAGTCCGCCCCGCCGAGATCGACCTGGCCGAGCTCTATGACGCCTTCACGTACATGACCCTGGTGACGCTGGAGGATCTGGGCTTCTGCGCCAAGGGCGAGGGCGGCGCGTTCGTCGAGAAGGGGCGGCTGCTGCGGGACGGCGAGCTCCCGGTCAACACCGACGGGGGCGGCCTGGCCGCCTGCCACCCCGGCATGCGCGGCCTGTTCCTGCTGGTCGAGGCGGTACGCCAGCTGCGCGGCGAGGCGGGCCCGGAGCGCCAGGTCCGCAAGGCCGGCGGCCGGCTGCCACAGCTGGCGGTCGCCTCGGGTACCGGGGGCTGGTTCTGCTCGTCGGGGACCCTGGTACTGGGGCGGGGCTGAGGGCCGGAACGGCTACCGGTAGCGGGACGGAGGAGGGACGGGCGGCGGCTGGGCTGTCACCCGGTGGGCGACGGCCGCGTGATGACGCTGAAGGGCGTACCGAACGGGTCCCTGATCGCGGCCATCCTGCCGTACGGGGTCTCCTCCGGGGGCTCGGCCGTACCGCCCGCGGCGAGGGCACGCGCCACCAGGTCGTCCGTGTCCTCGACCTCGAAGAGGGTCTGCCAGCGGGACGCGGCGAGATCCGGCACGCCGGCGACTCCGCCGATCTCATGCCCGTCGGGACGGCGAAGGAAGGTGAAGTCGAAGCCGGGGAGGTCGTCGTTGCCGTCGAGGGTGAAACCGAACGCGGCGGAGTAGAAGCGGCGGGCGGGCTCGGGGTCCGGGGACGTCAGATCGTTGCGCACCAGCGTGCACGGCTCGTTGACCAGCTCGCAGCCCGGGAGCGTACGCCCCTGCCAGAGGCTGAAGCGGGCGCCGACCGGGTCGATGACGACGGCCGTACGGCCCAGCTCCGCCACGTCCGACGGCGGTGTGAGCAGGGTCCCGCCGCTGTCCGTGATGCGCCGGGCCGTGGCGTCGCAGTCGTCCGTGGCCAGATACATGTGCCACCAGGACTCGCCCTCGGCGTCCGCGGCGTCCGCGGCGGATACGGGCCGCAGCGCAGCCACCCGGCGGCCGCGCAGCAGGCACATCGTGAAGGGTCCGGTCGCCGCCGAGCGTTCCGCGTACTCCCAGCCGAACAGAGCGCGGTAGAACGCCTTCGCACGGTCGAGGTCGGGGACCCCGAGATCGATCCATGTGGGCGTTCCCAGCGGCTGGTTGACGTCGATCTGACTCATCGGCTGCTCCTCTAGTCCGTCGCGTTGCCCCGCGGCACGGCCCGGATCGGGTGCCCCGACGCTAACGAGGGTCGAGGACGGGGGCTGTCCTACTAGGGCGCCTCCGGCAGTCACCCCAGGCTCTACACAAGGCGCTACCCGAGGGAGGGCTACACGAGGGGCCACACAAGGATCTATACAAGCGTCATAGACAAACGTTTAAGACGCTCGTATAGTCGGGAGGACCGGTCAGCGAGCGCACCACGACCGAGCGTCGCCACGCCGCGCGCGACGCAGCCCGCCCAGGAGCACCACGCACCCGAAGGGAACCCGCCATGCCCGGCACCGCCTCGCCCGCCCGCGCCACCGCCCACCCCCGCACCGCACCCCGCACCGTGCTGATCTCCGGCGCGAGCATCGCCGGCCCGGCGCTCGCCTACTGGCTGCACCGATACGGCTTCGCGGTGACCGTCGTCGAGCGCGCGCCCAAGCTGCGTACCGGCGGCTACAAGGTCGACATCCGCGGCGCGGCCATCGACGTCGTGGAACGGATGGGGATCCTGGAGGACATCCAGCGCGCCAGTACGGACATGCAGACCGGCGCGTATGTGGACGACGGCGGGAAGCGGATCGCCACCCTCCCCGCCGATGTCTTCGGCGCCCGGGTCGGCCGTGACGACGAGATCATGCGCGGCGAACTGGCCCGCATCCTCTACGACCGCACCCGGACCGACGTCGAGTACGTCTTCGGCGACTCGATCACGTCGATCACCCCGCTCGGCCCGGATGGCCCGAACGGCCCGATCACCCCGATCGGCCCGAACGACGTGACCGCAGCTCGGTCGAACGATCACCGCGAAGGCGTCTACGTCACCTTCGAGCGGAGCGCCCCCCGCCGCTTCGACCTCGTCGTCGGCGCCGACGGTCTGCACTCGACCGTCCGGCGGCTGGCCTTCGGCCCGGAAGAGCAGTTCGTACGGCACCTCGGCGCATATATCTCGGCCTTCTCGATGCCGAACGAACTCGGCCTGGACCGCGAGGAGTTGTACCACGCCGTGCCCGGCAAGCTGATCTGCGCCTACAGCTCCGCCGGGGATCCTGCGGCCAAGGGCCTGCTGACCTTCCGTTCGCCGCGGCTGAGCTACGACCACCGGGACACCGCACAGCAACTGGCCCTCCTGGAGGCCGCGTTCGAGGGCGTCGGCTGGCAGACGCCACGGCTCCTCGAAGCGGCCCGCGAGGCCGGTGACCTCTACTTCGACGGGCTGCACCTGGTCGAGATGGACCGCTGGTCACGGGGGCGGGTGGTGCTGCTCGGCGATGCTGCGAACTGCCCCTCACCGGCGTCGGGGCAGGGTACGGGGATGGCGCTGGTCGGCGCGTACGTCCTGGCAGGGGAGCTCGCGGCGGCCGGCGACGAGGCTCCGGAGGCGGCCTTCGCCCGCTACGAGGAGGAGATGCGCGGCTATGTCGCGGTCAATCACACGCTGGCGCGGAAGTTCGCCAAGGAGATGACCGCGGACAGCTGGCGCCAGATCCGCTTCCGGCATCTGATGATGCGGATCCTGCCGTACATGCCGTGGAAGAACTTCGTCGCGAAGAAGATCGCCGAGGATGTGCAGCGGGCCGCGAACGCCATCACGCTGAAGGACTATCCGGCGCCGGCACCGGCCGCACCGGCGGCACCTGCGCACGGCGGGAGTACGAGTGGGAGCACGGGTGGGAGTACGGGTGGGGCTACGACCGGGACGGCGGGCGGGGCGACGGGCGGGATGGCGGCCGGGGCCGCGGGCCACGAGCCCGACGGGGGTGCAGGCGGGGCGCCGGGCCCTGCGGCCGTCCCCGCGCCGGAGGTCGCGCACCGCACGTACGCTGCCTGACATGAGCGATCACCCCACGCACCAGGACGCCCCGGACGCCGCCCCCACCGGCTCCGCGGCGGCCCGCCCCGGCGAGGCGGACGCCGCGACCGCCGCATTCCGCGAACTGCTGCGCGGGCTGCGGGTCTGGGACCACGAGTTGCCGGCGTTCGACCCCGCGAAGGCCCCGGCCGAGCCACTGCCGCTGTTCCGGCAGTGGCTGCGGGAGGCCGCCGAGGCGGGCCAGCCGGAGCCGCACACCATGACGCTCGCCACCGCGGACGCGGCCGGCGATCCCTCCGTACGGACCCTGATGCTGCATGACGCCGATGAGCGCGGCTGGCACTTCGCCTCGCACCGCGGCAGCCGCAAGGGCCGCGAGCTGGCGGCACGGCCGCGGGCGGCGCTCGGCTTCTACTGGCCCGCGGTCGGCCGCCAGGTGCGGGTCCGGGGGACGGTGACGGAGGCGGGTCCCGAGGAGAGCGCGGCCGATCTGCACCGCCGCTCCACGGGTGCGCTGGCCGCCGCGCTGGTGGGCCGGCAGAGCGAGGTACTGGGCTCGACCGAGGAGCTGGCGCGCGCCTCCGGCGCCGCCTGGGAGCGCGCGCAGCAGGAGCCGGACGCACCGGTGCCCAGCTGGACGCTGTATGTGCTGCACCCTGAGGAGGTCGAGTTCTTCCAGGGCGACGCTCAACGTCGCCACGTACGGCTCAACTACCGTTACGAGAACGGGACTTGGCGCCAGGAGCTGCTCTGGCCGTGAAGCGCTGGGCGGGCTTCGAGCGTGGGACGGCCCCGACCCCTAGGCACTGCCCCTAAGGGACGCGCTGCCCCCTTGCATATCCCTTCCCGCTGTCACAGCTGCCGATGCTCACGCTCACAGCTGCTGATACATGATGTGCAGCCCCACATACCCCTTGGTGGGGTGCTGGAAGCCCTCGGGAAGGGTGGTCATGATCTCGAAGCCGAGGGACTTCCAGAGGGCGACGGCGCCGGTGTTGGTCTCCACGACGGCGTTGAACTGCATCGCCCGATAGCCCTCGGCGCGGGCCCAGTCCAGCACATGCTCGCCCAGTGCCCGGCCGACGCCGCGTCCGCCGTACTGCGGATCGACCATGAAGCTGGCGCTGGCGATGTGCGCGGCCCCGCCCATGTGGTTGGGGTTCATCTTGGCCGTGCCCAGGACCGTCCCGGAGTCGTCGACGGCCACGACCGTCCGGCCGGGCGGCTCCAGCAGCCACATCTCCCGGCCCGTCGCCTCGTCGAGGTCACGCGGGTAGGTGTAGGTCTCTCCGGCCGCCACGATGGCATGGAAGAAGGGCCAGATGGCAGGCCAGTCGGCCGCGGTCGCCTCACGAATCAGCACGGCCACAGCATGACGCCGCCCCCTCCGCACCGCCACCGGAATTACCCCCGCCCCGACCCTCACGCCGGCCGGAAGACAGGGACGGCGAATCCACCGCCCTCCCCGGCACCACCGCCCGCCCCGGCACCGCCCGCCCCGGCACCGCCACCGGACGCACCCTCGCCACGGAACCGCACCAGCAGCGGCATCCCGATGCGCAGCCGCCCTTCCTCGCAATCGACGATCTCGGTCATCATCCGCGGCCCCTCGGCGAGATCGACCACGGCCGCGACATACGGCACCCGCTCACCGAACGGCGGGAGATCGTTACGGTGCACGACGGACCACGTATAGAGCGTGGCGCGGCCACTGGCCGGCTCCCAGCCGACCTCCTCGCTCCAGCAGTACGGGCAGAACTCGCGCGGGTAGTGATGGGCCGCACCGCACCCCGCGGCCCGGCAACGCCGCAACAACAGCCGCCCCTGTGCCGCCGCCTCCCAGTACGGCCGGGTGAAGGCATCCACCTCCGGTACATCAAAGCGCGGCACGCCTCCCCCGGCACTCTGCGCGCCCACAGCCGCGGCACTCCCCCCGGCCCCACCCTTCACAAGACCACCCCCACCACTCACACCCCACCGCTCCGTCGATCGACCAGGTAGGTACGCCGGCTCGCGCCCACCAGGGCGGCGCGGGAGTCCGGCGCCAACAGCGCGTCCGGCCCCATCACCGCGTCTCCGGCGCCATCACCGCACCCGGCCCCGTCACCGCGTCCCGCGCCTGCTCGGCCCGGTCGCCCCGTCGCCCCTACCGCGCTCATGCCGACCCTTCGTGCTCTTGTGCCGCCGGCCCTCCAGCCACCGCAGGCCGAGGCTGAGCGGCGGCTGCCGGAGGCCGAAGTGCCGTGGCTGACCGGATACTCCGGCTCCGCGCCCGGTGCGGGGCACGGCCGGCCGCCCGGCCCCCGCCGCGATGGAACGTCTGCATTCCGCGCACCCTCACGCTCTCCCTCCCTCCCTACCTCCCCTTCAGTATTTCTGACGCTACGTCAGCTTCACCAGTCCAGCCCATGAACACACCCCCGCGCAAGAAGCGTGACGCGATCCATCACCGGACATGGCGGCCAGCGGGCTCCCGCAACCCGCCTTCCCCAGCGCCCGCGCGGCGGGCCGCCCACCCCGCCCCGAAGCTTTCCCCTGCTTTCCCCTGCTTTCCCCTGCATCCCCATTCCTGACGCAGCATCAGTTCAGTAATCTGACTAGGCGTCAGTTGTCAGGAATTCGCCGGTCCCGTGAGCCGAGTAGGCCGGGTGGCCGGGCATGCCAGGTAATGAGAGCCGTCACACAGGAGCGGGCGTTGCGATGCTTGGATCGACTCACGGCACCCTCACCACTCACTCCCGGCCGGCCCGCGTCGTGGCCTGTGGGGAGCAACCACCACACACCGTCCACGGCATGAGCGCACCGCATCGCGGCAGCGGCGGACCGGGCGCGGACGGCGCCGTCGACCGGGACGTCAGCGGCCGCCCGCTGCACGCTCCGGTGCCCGACCTGGACCGGTTCTTCCGGCCCGAGTCGGTGGCCGTGATCGGCGCCTCGGACACCGAGGGCCGCCCCAACACCGGCATCACCCGCCAGCTCCTCACCTGGGCCGAGCGGGTCGGCGCCCGGCTGCACCCCGTCAATCCGGGACGGAAGCAGGTCTTCGGCCGGACCTGCCACGCCACCGTCGCCGATCTGCCGGAGGCCGTCGATCTCGCCGTACTGCTGGTCGGCGATCCGCTGCCGGTCATCGAGCAACTCGCCGAGGCCAAGGTGAAGTTCGCGGTGGCCTTCGCCTCCGGCTTCGCCGAGACCGGGGAGCAGGGCGCGGCCGCCCAGGCCCGGCTCACCGCGGCCGTCGAGCGCTCCGGGCTGCGGCTGCTCGGCCCGAACACCAACCTCAACGCCTTCGAGCAGTTCCGCGAAGACCTCGACGGCCCGGCCATCGCCCTGATCACCCAGTCAGGCCACCAGGGCCGGCCGGTCTTCACCCTTCAGGAACTGGGCATCCGCCTCTCCCACTGGGCGCCCACCGGCAACGAGGCCGATCTGGAGACCGCCGACTTCCTCTCCTACTTCGCCACCCGGCCCGAGGTCGGCGCCATCGCCGCGTATGTGGAAGGCCTCAAGGACGGCCGCAGCTTCCTGCTCGCCGCCGACCGCGCGGCCCGCAACAAGGTCCCGGTCGTCGCCGTCAAGGTCGGCCGCACCGAGACCGGCGCCCGGATGGCCGCCTCCCACACCGGCAAACTCACCGGCGCGGACGGGGTCGTGGACGCCGCGATGCGGCAGTTCGGCGTGATCCGGGTGGACGGGCTCGACGAGCTGCAGGACACCGCGGCGCTGCTGGCCCGTGCCAGGAAGCCCACCGCCGAGGGCATCGCCGTCTATTCGATCTCCGGCGGCACCGGCGCCCACTTCTCGGACCTGGCGACCGCGGCGGGACTGCGGCTGCCCACCCTGGACGACGCCAAGCAGGCCGAGCTGCACCAGTGGATACCGGACTATCTCAGCGTCGCCAATCCGATCGACAACGGCGGGCACCCCGTCGGCGACTGGCGCGGCCGAAAGATCATCGACGCGATACTGGCCGACCCGTCCATCGGCGTACTGATCTGCCCGATCACCGGCCCCTTCCCGCCGATGAGCGACAGACTCGCCCAGGACCTGGTGGACGCGGCGGAGCGGACGGACAAGCTGGTGTGCGTGGTGTGGGGCTCGCCGGTCGGAACGGAGGAGGCCTACCGCCACACCCTGCTCGGCTCCTCCCGGGTGGCGACCTTCCGCACCTTCGCCAACTGCATCACCGCCGTACGCGCCTACCTCGACCACCACCGCTTCGCCGCCGCCTACCGCTCCCCCTTCGACGACGCCCCGCGCGTGCTGTCCCCCTCCGCGCGCAAGGCACAGGCCCTGATGCGCCCGGGCCAGCAGCTCAGCGAGCACGCGGCCAAGCAGCTGCTGCGCGCCTACGGCATCCGGGTCCCGCGCGAACAGCTGGTGACCAGCGCGGCGGCGGCCGTACGGGCGGCGAGCCTGGTCGGCTACCCCGTCGTCATGAAGGCCTCCGGGCCGCAGCTGGCGCACAAGACCGAACTCGGCCTGGTCAAGGTCGGTCTGACCTCGGCCAGCCAGGTCAGGGACGCCTACCGCGAGCTCACCGACATCGCCCGTTACGAGGACCTCCCGCTGGACGGTGTCCTGGTCTGCCAGATGATCGAGCGGGGCGTCGAGATGGTCGTCGGCGTCACCCACGACAGCCTCTTCGGGCCGACCGTGACCGTCGGCCTCGGCGGGGTCCTCGTGGAGGTCCTGCGGGACGTCGCGGTGGGCGTACCGCCCTTCGGGGAGGACCAGGCCCGCGCGATGCTCGGCGAGCTGCGCGGCGGCGCCCTCCTGGACGGCGTACGGGGCACACCGCCCGCGGACACCGACGCCCTCGTCGAGGTCGTCCTGCGCGTGCAGCGGATGGCCCTCGAAATGGGCGGTGAACTGGCCGAGTTGGACATCAACCCGCTGGTGGTGCTGCCGCGCGGACAGGGCGCGGTGGCCCTCGACGCGCTCGCCGTCTGCCACTGATGGCGACCGCACCACCGTCCGCGCCGCCGTCCGCACCACCGCCCGCGCCGCCGCCCGCACCACCGCCCGCGCAACCGCCCGCGCCGCCGTCCGCACAGCCATCCACGCCGTCATCCACGCCGCCATCCACCCGAGCAGCGCAGCACCCGCCCGCCGTAAGCACCCCGACCGCACCCTCTGGAGCCACTCCCCCATGACATCCTCCCCGTCCCCCGGTTCCGTTCCCCCCACCGAACCGGCCGGCGGCGACGAGCGCGTCGGCCCCTCCGCCGTCGCCGACCCCGTCGATTCAGCCGACCCCGTCGATTCATTGGTACTGCACGCCACTGACAACGGCGTCTCGTGGATCACCCTCAACCGTCCGGACGTGCTCAACGCCCTCGCCTGGGACCAGCGCGAACGCATCATCGGCCACCTCGCCGACGCCTCGGCCGACCCGGACGTACGGGCCGTCGTCATCACGGCGACCGGCAAGGGCTTCTGCGCCGGCGCCGATCTGCGCGGCTCGGCGCCGGCGGGCGAACGGGTCGCCGGCGATGTCGCCCGGATGATCCGGCGCGGCACCCAGCGGTTCATCGCCGCGGTGCTGGACTGCGAGAAGCCAGTGATCGCCGCGGTCAACGGCACCGCGGCCGGGATCGGCGCCCATCTCGCGTTCGCCTGCGACCTGGTACTGGCGGCCGAATCGGCCCGCTTCATCGAGGTGTTCGTCCGGCGCGGCCTGGTCCCGGACGGCGGCGGCGCCTACCTCCTGCCCCGCCTGATCGGCCCGCAGCGCGCCAAGGAGCTGATGTTCTTCGGAGACGCCGTAGCGGCCACGGAGGCCGAACGGCTGGGGCTGGTCAACCGGGTCGTCCCGGACGGCGAGCTGACGAAGACGGCCCGGGAGTGGGCACAGCGGCTGGCGGCCGGCCCGACCCGCGCGCTGGCCCTCACCAAGCAGCTGGTCAACACGTCCTTCGAGGCCGACCGGGCCACGGCCTTCGCCGCCGAGGCCACCGCCCAGGAGATCAACATGACGACGGCGGACGCCCAGGAAGGCGTCACCGCCTTCGTGGAACGGCGCAGCCCTTCCTACCGGGGCCGATAGCCCTACCCCCGCACGCCCTCCGGGCACACCGGCACCTCACGTGTGTTGCGCGTCCGCACACCCGGCAGCCACCCCTGAACCCCCTGCCCGCTGGTGACCAGATACCAGCGGGTGGAGGTGATGCCGGCCTCGTCGCGGACCATGACGCCGTCGGTGACGACACAGCGTGCGCCCAGCTCGTCGCCGTGCCAGACCCGGCCGGCGGAGTTGTCGCGCGCCGCGTACTCGGCGTGCGGGTCCTTGGCCAGCCGCAGCGCGCACTCCAGGGAACGGCCCGCACGGCAGGCCTGCTCGCTGTTGTAGACCGTGATCTTCACCATCCGGCCCGGCCCCGCCGGCTGCGGCGTGACGGACCCGGGGCGCACCAGCCACCACACCCCCAGCGCCACCGCGGCCACCGCGGCCGCAACCGCCAGCGCGACCGCGTACGGGCGTCTGCGGGGCCGCACGACCACGGCGGGCGACGATTGGCCGCCGGTCTCCTTGATGCGGTCCCACAGGCCCGGCGGTGTCTCGATCTGTGCGTCCGCGCGCCGCAACCGGGCGCGCAGCAGCGCCTCGGCGTCGTCACCGGCGCCGTCGCCCCGGCCACCGCCGAAGTCCCGGCCGCCTCCCGCGCCTCCCGCACCTCCCGCGCCGCCGTGCTCGTAGCGTGGCCCCACACCCACCGTGCCGCTCACCTCCCGGCCTGCCCGTGTTCCGATTCAACGAGGTAGGCGCGCAGCCTGTCCAGCGCACGGGCCCGATGGCGGGCGGCGGTGCCGCGATGCACCTTCATGATCTTGGCGGCCTGGTCGATGGTGTAGCCGTCGAGGTCGACGAGGATGACGATGCCCGCCTGGCGGTGCGACAACCGCCCTAACAGGCGCACCGCTTCGATCTCGGCGTTCCGCCGCTCCACCCCGCCGTCCCAGCCGCCGGGCGCCCCGCCGGGCCCGGCCCCCGAGGCGCTCGCGCCGGCCTCCTCCACCCCCTCCAGCCCGTCGACCAGCACCTGGCGCCGGTCCTTGCGGTGGGCGTCACGGGCGACGTTGAGCACGGCCGTGAAGGCGTAGGCGTACGGCTCCGGATGGGCGAGGAAGCGCTGCGGACGGGCGGCGAGCTTGAGGTACGCCTCGTGCACCACGTCCTCCGCCGACTGTCTGGAACCGGCCAGCATCACCGCTCTTCGGTAGAGCCGCGGCAGCAGCCCGCAGAAGACCTCGTCGAAGGTGGGTGACGCGGCGGACGAAGCTGATGACGGTGTCGCATCGGCCATGTACCGGAACTCTCCCCCGTGCTCGGCTACGGACGCGGCCGAGGTGGACGCTACCCGTGCGGGCGACACGCATTCGGTAATCCGCCGTCCAATCTCCCGCGAATCCACCGACGGCCGCCCCGCCCCCGCAGCCAAACCACACATCCGGGTGGCACCGCCGCTTCCCCCGTCCGCTTCACAACTGACGCTCCATCAGATTCAATGACGCCATGATGGGACACGCTGGAATGGCGGCCACGGCCGTGCGCTATCTGCGCTCCGTCGGCGCACCGACCACGGCCGCCGCACCGGCCGCCCCCGCCACGGCTCACCCGAGGCCCGCGCTGCGCGCCGTACGCGAGGACGAGCGCGCCCCGCTGGATCCGGCCGAATTCCGCGCCGTCCTGGGACACTTCGCCAGCGGCGTCACGGTCGTCACCTCCCCCGGAGAGCCCGGCCCGGCCGGCTTCGCCTGCCAGTCCTTCGCCTCCCTGTCCCTCGACCCACCGCTGGTGACGTTCATGGTGGCGCGTACGTCGACGACCTGGCCCCGGATCGCCCGCGCCGGGGTGTTCTGCGTCAACGTCCTCGGCGCGGGCCAGGGGGAGCTGTGCCGCGGCTTCGCGGTCAGCGGCGCCGACAAGTTCGCCGGCGTCTCCTACGGGCCGGCCCCCGCGACCGGTTCACCCCGGCTCGCGGACGTCCCCGCCTGGATCGACTGCACGATCCACGCCGTGCACACCGGCGGCGACCACCTGATCGTCGTCGGCCGCGTCGAAGCCCTCGGCACGGACCCGCACGCCGCCGAAGCAGGCCCGCTCCTCTTCCACCGGGGCGCGTTCGGGCACTTCAGCCCGTGAGGGCGGGCCAGGGCCTGTCCGACCCTGACCCATCGGACAGGCCCTAGCGGGCCGAAGCCCCACGGTCCCGCCGCGTCAGCACATACCGCTTCCAGTCATCCGGATCGCCCAGGAAGTAGTAGAGCGTGGGCCGCTCCTCGGTGCCGCCGATCAACCACTCGCCCCCGCAGTCGCCGGACACCAGCACTCTCCCCTCCCCCATGAACCGCTCCGGCTCCCAGCTGCCGACACCGCCGCAGCGCTCTCCCGGCTCGCCGACGCGAGCGGCTCGCGCCACCCCGTCGGAGCGCAGCACGAGGGTGCCGCCGCTGCCGTCCTCCCAGACCCCTACGAGATCGGCCCGGTCCAGCCGCGGGGGCTCGTACGCCGGCAGCAGTCCGGTCAGGAGGGCCGCCACCCCCAGGGCCCCCGCCGCGAAGGCCGCCAGAAGGGCGCCGCCCGCGACGGTGGCGGCGATACGCACGGTGCGCAGGGTCCCGGTGCCCCTGGCGGCGAGCGCGGCCAGCAGAGCGGCGGGGACGGCGGCGGCCGTGAGCACCGCCCAGCATGCGGCGTAGGCGGCGAACGGCCCGACGGAGCCCGTACGGAGCGCGAGGAACACCCCGCACACGGCGGTCGCGGCGGCCGCCGCGAAGGGGGTCGCCGCCACCGTCCACCACCACTTCGGCCGCCCCGGCCGGCCGCTCCACCCGACCGCCCACCGCGCCAGCGTCAGCGCGGGCAGCACCACGGCGGCCGTGACCACAAAGCCGGGGATCGCCCCGAGGGCGAGCACGAACGGCAGGAAGATCACCAGGATCGGACTGCCGATGGGCCCCTCCTGGGTGAAGCCGTACAGCACCAGCCCGACCCCGGCGCACACCGCCTCGGCGAACAGCGTCGCCATCGACACCACAACGGCCCGCCCGCTCCACACCTCGCGCAGCGTCCCGGCGCTCCCCTCGCTCCGGACCTCGCTCCGGAACTCGCTCCGGACCTCGCGCAGCGCCGCCCCGTCCGGCCACCCGGTGCCGCCGGCTGCCGCCTCGTTCCCTGCGGCTCCTGCCTCGTTCGCTGCGGCTGCCTCCTCGTTCCCTCCGGCTGCTGCCTCGCTCCCTCCGGCTGCTGCCTCGTCCCCGACCGCCGTCCCCATCGCCCGCCCCCTCCGTCCCCGCGCATCTCATGCATCACGTGCACTTCATGCATCACGCGCATCTCACGCATCCCAAGCGCCTCGGCACCTCAGCGCCTCAGCCCGACACCGGGATCATGCAGTGGCCGAAAATGCACCCCTCCACCGGGGGGGGGTGGCTCACGACGCTGCCGGCCGTGCCCGCCCCGGCTGCTCACGCCGCTGCCGGATGACCAGGGCCATCAGGGCCGCGAGGGCGCACAGGGCGCCCGAGGCGTACCAGACCGGGTTGTAGGTGCCGAAGGCATCGCGGGCGAGGCCGCCCAGGAAGGCGATCAGGGCGGCGCCCACCTGGTGGGCGGCGAGGACCCAGCCGAAGACGATCGCGCCGTCCTCGCCGTAGTGCTCGCGGCACAGGGCGATGGTCGGCGGGACGGTGGCCACCCAGTCCAGGCCGTAGAAGACGATGAAGAAGACCATCGGCGGATGGACGGTGTCGGACAGCAGCAGCGGCAGGAACATCAGGGACAGGCCGCGCAGTCCGTAGTAGACGGCCAGCAGCCGGCGGGTGTTGAAGCGGTCGGTGAACCAGCCGGAGGCGATGGTTCCGGCGATGTCGAAGACGCCGATCACCGCGAGCAGCGAGGCGGCCGCCGTCACCGGCATGCCGTGATCGTGGGCTGCGGGCACGAAGTGGGTTTTGACCAGTCCGTTCGTGGTGGCGCCGCAGATCGCGAAGGTGCCCGCGAGCAGCCAGAACGGGCCCGTGGCTGCCGCTGAGACCAGTGCCCGCAGCGCCCGCCGGGCCGCGCCCCGCTGCGGCGGCGGCTTGGGGACGAACTCCGTCGCCCCGTAGGGCGCGAGGCCGACGTCCGCCGGGTGGTCGCGCAGCAGCAGCCACACCAGCGGGACGACGGCGAGCGCGGCGAGCGCGACGGTCACCGCGGCCGGCCGCCAGTCGTGCCGGTCGATGATCCAGGAGAGGGCCGGGAGGAAGACCAGCTGGCCGGAGGCGCCGGCCGCGGTGAGGATGCCGGTGACCAGCCCGCGCCGCTCGGTGAACCAGCGGCCGGTGACCGTGGCGGCGAAGGCCAGCGCCATCGAGCCGCTGCCCAGGCCCACCAGCACGCCCCACAGGAGCACGAGTTGCCAGCCGGCCGTCATGAAGACGGTCAGGCCGGCGCCGGTCGCGATCACCACCAGGGCGACGGCGACGACCCGGCGGATGCCGAAGCGGTCCATCAGGGCGGCGGCGAACGGCGCGGTCAGCCCGTACAGGGCGAGGTTCACCGAGACCGCGAAGCCGATGGTGGCGCGCGACCAGTGGAACTCGGCGTGCAGCGGGTCGATGAGCAGGCCGGGGAGGGAGGCGAAGCCGGCCGCGCCGATGATCGTGAGGAAGGTGACGGCGGCGACGGACCAGGCGCGGTGCGGCCGCCGCCGCCCAGGGGGCACTGCGGCACCCGCCGCACGGCGGCCCTTCGCCCGTATCGGCAGTTCAGGTGTCTGGGTCACCGCAGCAGCTTCGTCCGCAGCGCCCGTACGGAACGAGTGGCCGGAAGGTCAGGGTTCGCCAGGATCGGGCCAGCGGGAGACCACGGCAGGAGGCCCGGCAGCCCCCTAGCCGAACGTCAGCACCGCCCGTGCCACCCGCCCGTGGTGCGCGTCGTCCGCCGCCTTCGCGAAGTCCTCCACCGCGTACGTCCGGGTCACCAACTCGTCCAGCAGCAGCCGCCCTTCGCGGTAGAGCCGGGCGTACAGCGCGATGTCCCGCTGCGGCCGTGCCGAGCCGTAGCGGCAGCCCAGGATCGACTTGTCCAGATACATCGACGCCACCAGGAACGACGCCTGGGCCGAGGCCGGCGGCACCCCGAGCAGCACCGCCTGGCCGTGCCGGTCCAGCAGGTCGATCGCCTGCCGGATCAGCCGTGTGCTGCCCACGCATTCGAAGGCGTGGTCGGCGCCGGCCGGCAGGATCTCCTTGACCGCCGTGACGCTGTCCGCCACCGCCGACGCGTCGATGAAGTGCGTGGCGCCGAACTGCCTCGCCACCGCCTCCTTCGCCGGGTTGGCGTCCACCGCGACGATCACCGACGCGCCCGCGATCCGCGCCCCCTGCAGCACGTTGAGGCCGATCCCACCCGCCCCGATCACCACGACCGACTCGCCGCGGTCCACCTTCGCGCGGTTGAGCACCGCCCCTACGCCCGTCAGCACCCCGCACCCGATCAGCGCGGCCGACGTCAGCGGAACATCCTCGGCGATCTTCACCGCCTGCACCGCCTTGACGACCGTACGCTCCGCGAACGCCGAGTTCGACGCGAACTGGAACAGCTCGGTGCCGCCCCGCCGAAACGGCCTGCCGGGCATCCCGATCGCCTGACGGCACATCGTCGGCCGCCCGCGGTCGCACTCCGCGCACGCCCCGCAGTTGGCCAGCGTCGACAGCGCGACATGGTCGCCGGGGACCACATGCCCGACGCCCGCGCCCACGGCCTCCACCACCCCCGCCCCCTCGTGCCCCAGCACCACCGGAACCGGGAAGGGGATCGTCCCGTCGACGACCGAGAGATCGCTGTGGCACAGCCCGGCCGCCCGGATCCCGACCAGCACCTCGCCCGGTCCGGGGGCACGCACCTCCAGATCGTCCACGACCCGGGGCTGCTCACCGTCGAATATGACGCCTCTCATCACCGCTCCACTCTGGGCAGGCCGAGCACACGCTCGGCGATGATGTTGCGCTGGATCTCGTCCGAGCCGCCGTAGATGGTGTCGGCACGGGTGAACAGGAACAGCCGTTGCAGCGGGTCCAGTTCGTACGGCGCCCGCCCGCTCCAGTCGGCCGGCCCCAGCGCGGCCGCGGCGCCCCGTACCCGCATCGCCAGCTCCCCGAGCCGCTGATGCCAGCCGCCCCACAGCAGCTTGGCCACGCTCGGCGCGCCCGCGCCCCGGGCCGCGCCCAGGGTCCGCAGCGCGTTCCACCGCATGACCTTCAACTCGGCCCACTGCGTGGTGAGTTGATCGCGCAGTACGGGGTCGTTCAGCGTCCCGCAGCGGGACGCGGCGGCGACCACCTCCGCCAGCTCCGCGGCGAACCCGATCTGCTGGACGAGCGTGGAGACCCCGCGCTCCAGCGCCAGCAGCCCCATCGCCACCCGCCAGCCGTTCCCCTCCCCGCCGACCACATGCTCGGCCCGTGCCAGGGCCCCGTCGAAGAACACCTCGTTGAACTCCGCCGTCCCCGACATCTGCCGGATCGGCCGCACCTCGATGCGGCCCGGCTGGTCCATCGGCACCAGCAGGAACGAGAGCCCCCGGTGCCGCCGCTCGCCCGGGTCCGTCCGCGCCAGGACGAAGCACCAGTCGGCCTCCCGGGCCAGCGAGGTCCAGATCTTCTGCCCGCTGATCCGGTACGCGGCCCCGTCCCGGACCGCCACCGTCCGCAGCCCCGCCAGATCCGACCCCGCCTCCGGCTCGCTGTAGCCCTGGCACCACAGCTCCTCACCGCGCGCGACGGCCGGCAGAAACCGCCGCCGCTGCGCCTCGTCCCCCTGCGCGATCAGCGTCGGCGCCAGCAGGTTCTCCCCGATGTGCCCCACCCTGCCCGGCGCCCCCGCCCGGGCGTACTCCTCGGCCCACACCACCTGCTGCGTCAGGCTCGCCGCCCGGTTCCCGTACGCGCCGTGCGTACGGTCCCAGCCGATCCCGATCCACCCGCCGGCCCCGAGCTCCCGCTCCCAGGCGCGCCGCGCCGCGGCCTGTTCGTGCTCGCTGCCGGGTCCGCCCCGGCCCGCCAGCCCGGCGTAGGGGCCCGCAAGGCGGCCCGCCAGCCAGGCCCGTGCCTCGGCCCGGAACTCCTCCTCCGCACGCCCGAACCCGAAGTCCACGACCGGACCGCCTACCGGTTGGGCCGGGCCTTGGCCGCCGCGGCCGCCGCCATCTCCTCCAGCTGCGCCAGCATCGGCATCGGATCCGCCCCCACCGCCCCGGGGACCACCTCGGCCACCTTCTCCGGCGTCCACCCGCCGTCCGCGTACACGGAACGAAGCTCCCGCGGCTGCGCCCACACCGCGATCTTCGGGCCCGCCACCGTGTACACCTGCCCGGTGACCTCGCGCGCCCGCTCGCTGAGCAGATAGACGACGAACGCCGCGACGTCCTCCGGTTCGCCGATCTCCTTCAGCTCCATCGGTACGTTCGCCGACATCCGGGTGCGCGCGACGGGCGCCACCGCGTTGGCGGTCACTCCGTACTTGTGCAGGCCCAGCGCGGCGCTGCGCACCAGCGAGATGATCCCGCCCTTCGCGGACGAGTAGTTGGCCTGGGACACCGACCCCTGGTGGTTCCCGCTGGTGAAGCCGACGAGGGTCCCCGATCCCTGGCGCCGCATCACCGCGGCCGCCGCCCGGAACACCGTGAACGTCCCCTTCAGATGAGTGGCGACCACCGGGTCCCACTCCTCCTCGGACATGTTGAAGAGCATCCGCTCGCGCAGGATCCCGGCCACGCACACCACCCCGTCGACCCGCCCGTACTGCGCCAGCGCGGTGTCCACGACGCGCTGACCGCCCGCCATCGTCGACACGTCATCGGCGACGGCCGTGGCCGTGCCGCCCGCGGCCTCGATCTCCTTGACCACCGCGTCGGCGACCTCGCTGCTCGGGGCGCCGCCCTCGATCGAGACCCCGTAGTCGTTGACCACGACCCGCGCGCCCTGCGCGGCGCAGGCCAGCGCGACAGCGCGCCCGATACCGCGCCCCGCACCCGTGACGGCGACCACCTTGCCGGCCAAGAAGTTCCCCATGCCGCGCCCCTTCCCGCACTTTCTGACGGACCGTTAGATTTTTGGGCAGACGCGAGTCAACCACAAGCCCCCGGAGGCCGCCATGCCCCTGCCGCAGGACTTCCACGACATCGCCAAACGCGTGAACAACTGGGGGCGTTGGGGGACGGACGACGAGATCGGCACCCTGAACCTGATCACCGAGCAGGTCGTACGGGAGGCCGCCGGCTGCATCCGCAGCGGCCGCCGCGTCCCGCTCGCGCTCCCGCTCCAGCAGGACGGCGTGCAGACCGGGATGATCCCCGGCCGGGTCAACCCGCTGCACACCATGACCGCCATCAACCAGGAGATCTTCGGCCCGGGTACGGTCGCGACCTCGGACGACGCGGTCACCATGGGCCTGCAGGCCGCCACCCACTGGGACGGCCTCACCCATGTCTCCCACTCCGGACGCCTCTACAACAACCGCCCCGCCGACTCCGTCACCGCCCACCTCGGCGCCACCGCCCTCGGCATCGAGAAGGCCGCCCCGATCGCCTCCCGCGGCGTCCTGCTGGACGTGGCCCGCGCCCACGGCACCGACCGGCTGCCCGGCGGGCACGCCGTCACCCCCGAGGACCTGGACGCCGCCGAGGACCTGGCCGGCACCGCGGTCCGGGCCGGCGACATCGTCCTCGTACGGACCGGACAGCTGCAGCACTACCTGGCCGGCGACCGGCAGGCGTACGCGTTCCCGTCACCCGGGCTGTCGCTGCGCACCCCGGAGTGGTTCCACGCGCGCGATGTCGCGGCGGTCGCCAACGACACCCTGACGTTCGAGATCTTCCCGCCGGAGATCGAGAACCTGTGGCTGCCGGTGCACGCGCTCCACCTCGTCGAGATGGGCATGCTGCAGGGCCAGAACTGGAATCTGGAGGAGCTGTCGACGGCCTGCGCGGAAGCGGGCCGCTATACGTTCTTCCTGTCGGCGATGGCCGAGCCGTTCGTCGGCGGGGCCGGCACTCCGGTCGCGCCCGTCGCGATCCTGTGACGGTCGCGACGGGGCCCGGCCGGCCAGGTGGCGGTGCGCTCATGCGCGCCCCGAGCACGGCACCGCGGACCGCCACCCTCCCGGGCCGCGATCCGCACTCGTCGAGGCAAGGACCGGGCGCAAGCCCGATGCCCCCCACACCCTCGGCGTCCCCTCACGGCGAATCGCTCCACCCAAGAGTGATCAACTAGGCACGCCACGTCAACACCTGGTCTGGACTAATTTCGCGACACGGACGCATCGGTGTCCCATTTGCCCGCATTGAGGGCGGTTCACTATGGCGCAATGGGACTCAAATGCCCCAGGTCCGTCCCCGTCGCCATCAGCAGCGGCCGGCCGCGGTCCACCTCGCACCAGATGCGCTTGCCGGCACCCTCCTGCTGCCAGCCCCAGCGGTCCGCCAGTCCGTCGACCAGCTCCAGGCCGCGGCCGTTGGTGTCGTCGCCGTCCGCGTGCCGCTGGCGCGGCGGGCGGGCGCTGGCGTCCACCACCTCCACACGGACCGTCCCCACGACCGCACCCGAGCCGGAGAAGCACATCCGCAGCTCGGCAGCCGCGCCGGTGTGCACCACGGCGTTGGTGACGAGCTCGGAGATCAGCAGGATCAGCGTCTCGGCAAGTGGTTCATCGGGCCCTATGCCGGACCCCACGAGCCGCGAGCGGGCCCACCGCCGTGCTCTGCCCACCTCCGCGGGGTCGGGCCGTACGTCCAACTGCACCTGAAGCACCTGCACCGCTCACACCATCCGAACCGGCGGAAACATCGCCTCGCGCCTCCACGGAGTCACGGTGCGTGACCCCGGTGAAGCACAGCATGGTTGACGTTCAGTCACCCCAACAAGCGCTTCGGGCATATTCCAGCGCAAGGGAGTATGCGTGCTGCATACTGTGCGACGCACTTTGCGGGGAGTCGAACAAGGGGGGATATCGGGCCCCTGCCCAAGGCGGGCGGCGCGCAGTCCGTACCCCGGAACCGTCGCTCCGACGGCACCGGGTTCGTTGCGCCACAGAACCACTCGCACCCAACGGAGCGTACCTGAGCGGAACGCCGACTCCCGCCTGTGACGAGTCACGCCTAGGACACAACCCGATATCGACCCTCCGTGACCGCTTCTGTGTGGTGGGTCCGACATTTCGCACACGGGTTGGCAGAGTCTGACATCGCCCACCACCGCTCACCGCCCTCAGCCGATCAGGCCCGCCGCCAGCGACTCCTCGGCCTCGGCCGCCGTGCCCCAGCACTCGGCGCGCAGCCAGGCCCGCTTGAGGTGCAGATGGACATCGGCCTCCCATGTGAAGCCCATTCCGCCGTGGACCTGCAGACAGTCCCGCGCATTGCGCACCGCGGCCTCGTCGGCGAGCAGCTTGGCGCCCGTGACGTCCGGAGCGCTGTCCGTGACCGCCGCCGCATATACGGCACTTCTGGCGATTTCCGCACGTACGAGCATCTGCGCGCACAGATGCTTGATCGCCTGGAAGGAGCCGATGGGGGCGCCGAACTGGGTGCGCGCACGGGCGTGGGCGACCGCCATCTCGACCGTGCGGGCCGCGCTGCCGAGTTGCTGGGCCGCCGTGAGCAGCGCGGCCTCGCGACGCAGCCGGGACACGTCCGGGCAGGCGAGGGGCGCCGAGCGCGGAGTGCCGGTGATGCGGGCCAGCGGGGTGAGCGGGTCGACGGAGGTGAAAGGGGCGCAGGGGACCTGGTCCGGCGCGCTACGGCGCGCACCGCCCGTGCGCCCCTGTGCGCCCCCGCCGACCGCCCGTGCCCCCGCACCTACGCCTGCGTTCCCGGCCACGTCCGCGTCCAGCAGGATCAACTCATCGCAGTCATCCGGGTGTTCCCACAGCGCCGGGTGCCGCGCCCCGTCGCACAGCCCGACGATCTTCTCGCCGGTCGCGACGCCGTCCACCGTCCCGGCCAGCAGCTGGCACGCCACCAGCGGGCCGGGCAGCAGCGCCCGACCGGCCTCCTCAAGGACCAGCACCGCCTCCGGCAGTCCGAGCCCCACTCCGCCGGCCGCCTCCGGCAGCCGCAGCGCGAAGAACCCGGCCGCGCCCAGCTCCCGCCACAGCGCACGGTCCAGCGCGGGCGCGTCGACGGCCGCCCGCAGCCGTTCGCGGGCGAACCGGGCGGCCAGCAGCTCCCGCGTCCCGTCCCGCAACGCCCTTTGGTCGTCGGTGAGTTGGAAGTCCACCGCCCGCTCACCGCCCCTTCGGCAGGCCGAGGATCCGCTCGGCGACGAGGTTCTGCTGGATCTGCGACGTACCGGCCGCGATGGTGTACGAGAGGGACGACAGCCGGTCCGCGATCCACTCCTGGCCGGCGTCCAGCGCGCCGGCGCCCAGCACCTCGGCCGCCGCGTCGTACAGCTCCTGGCGGGCGTGCGAATAGCGCAGCTTGAAGACCGAACCGCCGATACCGGGCGGCCCCCCGTTCCTCCGGCTCTCGCTCACGTTCCACTGCGTGAGCCGCCACAGCGCGGTGAACTCCGCGCGCAGCCGGCCGAGCCTGCGGCGCAGTACGGCATCGTCCCAGCGGCCGTTGGCGCGGGCCGTACGGGCCAGTTCACCCAGCACCCGGCGGCAGGCGACGACCTCGCCGACGAAGGCGGTGCCGCGCTCGAAGGAGAGCGTCACCATCGTCACCCGCCAGCCGTCGTTCTCCGCCCCGACCCGGTTGCCGACCGGCACCCGCACCTCGTCGAGGAACACCTCCGCGAACTCCGCCGACCCGGCGAGGGTGCGCAGCGGCCGGACCGTCACGCCCGGCGCGTCCATCGGCATCGCGAGCCAGGTGATGCCGTGGTGCCGGGGCGCCGTGGGGTCGGTGCGGACCAGCAGCTCGCACCAGTCGGCGACCTGCGCGTGCGAGGTCCAGATCTTGCTGCCGCTGATCACGTAGTCGTCGCCGTCGCGCCGCGCCCGCGTCCGCAGGGACGCCAGGTCGGACCCGGCGTCCGGCTCGCTGAAGCCCTGGCACCACACCTCGTCCCCGCGCAGGATCGGCGGCAGCCAGCGGGCACGCTGCTGCGGGGTGCCCTCGGCGATGAGGGTGGGCCCGGCGTGCAGCAGCCCGACGAAGCCCGCGCCGACGTAGGGCGCGCCGGCGCGCTCGGTCTCCTCCAGGAAGATCAGGTGCTGGGTGGGGGTGGCGCCCTGCCCGCCGGCGTCCTTCGGCCAGTGCAGACCGGCGTACCCCGCGTCGTGGAGCATCCGCTGCCAGGCCGCGTCATACGCCCGGCGGCCGGGCCAGTCGGCCGCCGCGGGCTTCGCGGGGAGCGTGGGCAGCACCTCGCCCAGCCAGGCCCGCAGCCGCGCCCGGAAGTCCTCCTCTTCCTGCGTGTAGGCGAGGTCCATCAGCGGACCGGCCCGTCGCCGGGGCCCGTCACCTGGCCGTCGACGCTGATGATCCGCGGTAGCTCCATCGGGTTCCCCCTCGTCGTCCCCGCACCCCGGGTCCGGGCGGGCCGCACACCGCCATATCCCATATCTGATGGACCGTCAGATACAGGCTAGCTCCGCACTCCCGGGGCGACAAGGCAGCGGACGCCGGCCGCCTCCGCACCAGAACTGACCCGGCGTCAGGAGCACGTTGCGGGGCGGCCGCCCCGGCGGAGGTCGGGCGGTCGCCCGGCGGAGCTCAGCGCGGCCGGTACGCGCTCGTCGCCTGCTCGTACAGCCGGTCCACCTCGTGGCGTCCGCGGTCCGGGCCGATGACCAGGACGAGGTGGTAGCGGCCCTGGTGGATCATCGCGAGGTTGCGGACGTAGACCTCGCGGCCGCTGCCGTCGCGCCACGAGAAGGTGCCCTCCGCCATCGCCGTCCCGCCGACGTCGATCCGCCGCAGGCCGGAGGCCGAGGCCCAGCTGGAGGAGCGGTACGGGGCGAGCTCGGGCTCCTTGTTCTGCAGGTACGCCATCGGGTCCGCGCCGGACCTCGCCGTCGTGTCGCGGCCCGGCACGATCAGCAGCTCGTAGTCGCCGCCGACGTACCGCACCTGGCCCCGGGCGTTCGCACCGCGCCGCTGCCAGCCCTTGCGGACCGCGACCTGGAAGCCCCTCGGGTCGGTGCGCACCTCGAATCCCTCGGCGACGTCCGCGGACGCGGTGGTCCCCGGCCCCGCGGTGGCGGGCGCGCCGCCGTCCTTGCCGCCGGACGGTGTGCGGCCGGGGTCGGGGGCCGTGCCGGACGTGGCCGCGCGGTCCGCGCCGCGCCGCCCGTCCTTGCCGGCCTCGCCGGCCTTCGGCATGAACGCCGTCGCGTAGACGACCGCGCAGACCAGGAGCAGCAGGATCACGGTGAGCAGCAGCCGGCCGAGGTTGCGGGGGGCGCCGCGCGCCGGGCGGGCCGGCCGGGCGTCGGCCGCCACGCCCACCTGGCCCAGCATCTGCTGCTCGTACAGGTCCCGGTCCGAGGTTCTGGACCGCCCCGGCGGCTTCGGCTGCTTGGCGAGCCGGGCCGGGCGGGCCGGTCTGGACTGCCGCAGCGGCTTGGGCTGCTTCGGGGGGCGGGACAGCCGGGGCGGCGGGAATGCGGGTCCCCCCTGCTCCTTCGAGCTCGAGGGAGGGAAGGTCTGCTCGGAGTCGGGGGCGGTCCGGCGGGGCGGCACCGGCGCGGCGAGGCGGTGCGCCGCGGCGGCGGGTGCCGGCTGCGGGCGGCGTTCGCGCCGGGGGGTGCGGCTCTTCTTGTGGCGCCCCCTGCGGACGAGTTCGCCGCGGCGCCGCAGGATCGGCAGCCGCCGTGGATCGCCGCCCTGCTCCAGCGCCGGCATCGTCACCAGCCGGCTGCCGCTCTCCGGCTCCGGCGCCCGGCGGATCAGCGAGCGCAGTGCGCCGCGCAGCTCCTCGAAGCCGGGGCGGTCGGCGGGGTCCTGACGCAGCAGCGACTCGACGACCGGCCGCAGCGCCCCGCACTCCGCGGCGTCCGCGGGCGGCCCGGAGCAGACCAGCTGCGCCAGTTCGGCGGCGCTGTCCTCGGGGAACGGCGGATGGCCCTGCACACTGCGGAACAGCAGCGCGCCGACCGCCCACAGATCGGTGGCCGGGCCGACCTGCAGCGCCGGCTGTGTGCCCTCGTACACCGGTCCGGCCTGCTCCGGCGCCCAGCGCTCGGTGACCGGGCCGATGACGGTCAGCCGCGCCTGCCACGCCCGCTCCGCGGCGAGCCCGGAGGCGGGCCGGCCGTGTCCGTCGGTCCCGTCGGCCGCGGTGGCGCCCGGGCCGGCACCGGACGCCGCGGACTTGGTCAGCGAGACCCCGGCCTCGGCCGGCGAATCGTATCCGCACAGCGCTTCCTGGGCCGCGCCCGCCGCCAGACCGGTCAGGATCGCCCGGCCGTCGTCGCAGACCAGGACCGTCCGGGCGGTGATGTTGCGGTGCAGCCGGCCGTCCGCGTGCAGCATCCGCAGCGCGGTGAGCAGATCCGCGCCGATCTCCGCGGCGCGGTGCGGCGACAGCGGCCGCTGGGCGAGCAGCGCGGCCAGCGGCCGGGCGGCCAGGAGCTCGCCGACGATCCACAGGCTGCCGTCCTGCGCGAAGACGTCGAAGACCTGCTCCAGCCGGGGGTGGTCGGGCAGCTGCGCCACGGTCGTGGCGGCCTCCAGCGCCCGCCGTACGACGGGATCCCGGGGGCTGCGGTCGGCCACCCCCGTCGCCCGCGCACCGCCGGGGCGGCCGCCGGCGCCGTGCCCCCCGGCGAACCCGGCCGCCCCGGCCCCCACCACCTCCGCCTCGACGACCTCGGGCAGCGGCACCTGACGGACCAGCACCTCCTGCCCGCTGTAGGTGTCAAAGGCCCGGCTCTCGGTGAAGTCGTCATCGCCCAGGGGCCGCGCGGGCAGGCGGTAGCGCTCGGCGAGCACCCTTCCTGCGTACTCGTCCACGACGCCTCCCCGCAGCGCGCTCACCCGCCGTCCACGTTCATCTCCGCCGCGTACCAGCCCACTTGCGGCTCCGCACGGCCTGTGAACCCTCACGATACGTCGCCGCAGGCCCGGGCGCCGTCCGGCGCGCACATTCGTCCGAACGGCGTTGATGTGTTGATCATGGTCCCGATAAGCTGGGACTCGTCGATCGGTAACGGTCGGATGAGTTTTCTGGGGGGACAGTGAACAGGCTCAAGAAGTCCGCGATGACTCTCGGCGCCGCCGCTCTGGCGTTCGCCGGCACCACGCTGAGCGCCACGCCAGCCAGCGCGGCCGACACCGGCAGCTGCAAAAGCGCCCACAAGACGTGCATGTATTTCTTCTACAACAAGAACTTCAAGGGCGCGTACTTCATCGCGGCGAGCAATATCTCCAACCTGGGAGATTTCAACTTCAATTACGGCTCGACGGGCAGGGGAAAGACCGTCAAGAACAACGCCGCATCGGCGAAGTTCCGGGCGCACAACAGCTCGCAGGCCAGCAGCGGCGCCATCTTCGCCAACAGCGGGTACTCCGGTCCGTGCGACCTCTTCGGCTCGCTGGAGAACCACTGGGCGACCGCGCCGAAGCTCGCCAAGACCTACAACAACAACGCCTCCCTGCGTTTCTACCCGAGGGTGCTCGAACAGCTCCCTTCGGGCTGCAAGAAGTGGTACTGATACCGCCCTTTCGGCACAGGAAAGGGAGCGCTGACCCCGCCCCGCTGTGACCGGTGAAGGAAATGACTGAGCCCTTGCGCCGACACCGGCGCAAGGGCTCAGTACTGCGTACCGGTATCTCTCAGTGCGGCGCGCCGTCCCCCTTGAGCACGGTGCGCGCATACCGGACCTCACGGCGCTGCTGTTCCTTCAGCTTCTTCAGTTTCGCGGAATTCCGCTTGATCGCGTCGCGCTGAAGCCGGGATTCTCCTGCCACCCAGCGCTCGATCAGCCCCGTGCGTGCCTTGCAGTCGACATCCGCCTTCGCCACTTCCCGCTCTCCCTCGGACGGCGCATCGCCCCCGAAGCGGCGGTCGCCGACCGATTCCAGGGGGGTGGCGTAGTCATGTCCCCGACCCGCCATGCACCGCGACCACTGCGCGAGCGCCGCCTTGACCTTCGGCTCGTCCATGGAGGGCCGAAAGCTCCCGGAGTCGATTCCGCCGGCGACCTGGCTCAGCTCCTGCGACGCGAAGTCGCCCCGGGCCCGTTGCCGCGCCTCCCCCATGCATCCCCCTTCGGGCAGCCGCTTGCCCCGGAAGCGCTCGACGGGACCGCCGTCGGCCGACTGGCCCAGGAGCACGGTGCGCTGACCGTCCGAAAGGTGCGATGCGGGGACCTCGGGGTCCGGCGGCAGGTGGTAGCCGTACCGCGCCGCGAGCTGCGCGTCGACCACCCCGTAGCGCCGGTCCTCGTCCCGCACCGCCCCGCCCTTGCCGGCCTCAGCGGGCGGCCGGTACTCCACGGAGAACCTCTTGGCGCAGGCCCCCGTCAGCCGCTGTTCCGCCTTGGCGACCAGTGCGTCCTCTTCGGCACTGAGGGCGTACGCGGTGATGGGCAGCTGCTGGCTCGGGCGCTGCGTACGGGGTGCCCGCACGGCGGTGCCGCCGTCGGCGGAGCGCGCGTCGTCGTCGGCCTGCTGCGCGCAGCCGCTCAGCAGCACCAGCACGAGCGCGCCTGCGGGGCCGCGCCGCGAGAGGAACGCGCGCCGCCAGGACGACGGCACTCGCGCATGCGTTGCCGGATCCCCGGCCTTCGTACGCATCATGACGGACAGATCTGCCGTCAGGATGCCGGCTTGAAGCTGCCGGTGAACATCTTCCAGGCGCCCCGGCTCCGCTTGCCGCTCCACTCGTCGGCCGGTGCGGTGTACATCAGCCCGTAGCCGAGGTGGTCGTTCACCACGGTCCCCCGGTCTATGGACCGAAAGCGCTTGCCGCCGTCCGAATAGGTGAACTCCCAGTCCGCAGTGGGCCAGCCCCGGTACTCCACGGACTTTATGGCGATGCGGTGGTAGTCCGCCCTGACCATCGCACCCTCTTGGTTCTTCCAGTCCGCGACGGGGTCGTCCTTGGGCGTCGTCGTCCACCCCACGAGCAGCTTCTGGCCGCCCGGACCGGTGAAGCGGGCTCCCGCGTCGTCGGTGGAGCGGTACTTCCAGCCGTCGGGGAGGTCGATGGAGAATCCCTGGTCGTGCTTGTACGCGGTTCCCTCGGCAGGCTTCGGCGAAGGCTTCGGGTCCGGTGCGCCCGGCTTCGCCGCGTTCTTGTCGCCTTCCTTCACCTGCTCCTCGGACTTGGCGGCCGTACCGTCTCCGTCGGCCGATTCCGTCGAGGGCTTGGACCGGTTGGCCGACGACGTCTTGTCGCTGCCGCCGGACGCCTTGCCGCCCTTCCCACCGGTGTCGTCGCCGCTCAGCGAGAGCGCGAGGACGGCGCCCAGCACCGCGAGGGCGACGACCACGGCCACGATCACCAGTGTGCGGCGCGGGACCACGTCGGTCAGCGACGCGCGTGCGGTGGACGGGCGGTTGTTCCCGTCGCCGGGTCTGGACTCCGCGCGGGCCGCCGCGGCGGCCGCGGCATTGCGCACGGACTGCAGGGCACCGCGCATCCGCTCCTTGGCGGCCTCGGTGTCGAAGCCCGTACGGCCCGCGGAAGCGGACGAGGGGCGGTCGGCCGCCGCACTGCCGGAGGACTCCCGGCCCGTACCGGACGGGCCCGCAGCCGTCTTGCGGGGACGCTCGGGCGCGCTCGCCTCGACGCGCGCCTTCTTGGCGGCACCGGCACCGGCCGCGGCGGCCGCGGTCCGGCCCTTCTCCGCCGGCCCGTCCTCGGCCGCCGGCTCCGCTGCCGGACCGGCCGCCGGCTTCGCCTTGGGCCGCACCGCCCGCGTCTTGGGGGCGGCCTTCGGCTTCGGTGCGCCCTTGGGCTTCGCCGTGGCCCGCTTCTCGGGCGCCGTCGGCAGCGCCATCGCCCGGGTCGCGTCCGCCGGCGGCTCCGGCGCGGTCTGCTCGGGGGCGTGCACGACGTCCAGCAGCAGCGCCCGCGCCCCCGCGTCGTCCAGCCGGGCCGCCGGGTCCTTCACCAGCAGGCCGTAGATGGCCTCTTCCAGTACGCCGGCGCTCTTCGGCGGCTCGACCGGCTCGGTCATCACGGCGGTCAGCGTGGCGATCGCCGAGCCCTTGTCGTACGGCGGCACGCCCTCGACGCAGGCGTACAGCAGCCCGCCCAGCGACCACAGGTCGGCCGGCGGGCCCGGCTTCTGACCGCGGGCGCGCTCCGGGGAGATGTAAGAGGGGGCGCCGACGAGCATGCCGGTCGAGGTCACCGAGGGGTCGCCCTCGACCTGGGCGATACCGAAGTCGGTGAGCACGACCCGGCCGTCGTCGGACATCAGGACGTTGGACGGCTTCACATCGCGGTGCAGGATGCCCTCGGCGTGCGCGGAGCGCAGCACGTCGAGTACGGCGAGGCCCACCTCCGCGGCCCGGCGCGGGGTGAGCGGCCCGTCGTCGCGGACGACCTCGGCGAGCGAGCGGCCCTCGACCAGCTCCATCACGATCCACGGCCGGTCGTCCTCGTCGACCACGTCGTAGACCGTCACCGCGCCGTTGTTCCGGATCCGGGCGATCGCCTTGGCCTCGCGCAGCGTGCGGGTGATCAGCCGGCGCTTCTCGTCCTCCTCGACCCCGCCCGGGAAGCGCAGTTCCTTGACTGCGACCGTACGGCCCAGGACCTCGTCGCGTGCCCGCCAGACGGTGCCCATGCCGCCCCGGCCGAGGACATCGGCGAGCCGGTACCGGCCGGCGAGCAGCCTGCCCTCCGTGCCGTCCATCTCGACCTCGTCGCCCACTGAATCCCCTCGGCAATCCAGCCGAGTTGGCAGCTTGGACGTCGCATCGAACGTCAAAGTGACCCAACTCGGACAACCCACCCTGGCAGAGCCTTCATTCTCCCTCATCCTCGGCCGTGCGGAAGGCCCGGGTCGGTGCCGGTCATCGCCGCGCACCCGTCATGATGGCCGCGACGAACGGGAGCCCTGATGACGATGCGCTCGCCCCGCCCCGCCGCGCCGGGCGCCACCGGCCCGGCGCCGCGGCACACCGGCCGCCGGCGCGCGCCGGCGCGGGCGGTCCTGCTCGCGGCCCTGGCCGCAGTGGTCCTGACGGCCTGCAGTGCCCCGTCCCGGGCCGTCCCCGTGGCTCCGGTGGGCACCGTCGAGCGGCCGCCCGCGACGACCGTGCCCGCGCTGCGCCGCCTGGTCGCCGACGGCGCGCCGGGCGCGGCCTCCCTCATCACCCGCGACGGCCGGTTCTTCGCCTCGCGCTTCTCCACGGCCGGCGTCGCCGATCTGCGCACCGGCCGCACGATGGGCCCGCTGGACCACTTCCGGGCCGGAAGCCTGACCAAGCCCCTGGTCGCGACGGTGGTCCTGCAGCTCGTCGCCGAGGGCGAGCTGACCCTGCACGACTCGGCGGCCGCGCACCTCCCCCGGGGCGTACCGGCCACGGGGCAGGGCGACCGCAGCGGCCTCCGGGACGTGACGATCCGCCAGCTGCTGGACCATACGAGCGGCTTGTTCAACTACACCGAGGACCCCCGGCTCGCCCGGCAGCTGCACGGCAAGGGCTTCGGCGCCCACCGCTACGACAGCCACACCCCGGCCGAGCTGCTGCGGATCGCCCTCGGCCACCCGCCGGCGGCCGCACCGGGCACCCGCTACGCCTACTCCAACACCAACTACCTGCTGCTCGGGCTGATCATCAAGGCGGTCACCGGCCACCCGTACGCCACCGAGATCCGCCGCCGCATCCTCGTCCCCGCCCGGCTCGACCACACCTCCTTCCCCGGTACCGACCCGGCGCTGCCGGCGCCGCACGGCCGCGCGTACTCGGCCGTCGGCGACCGGCGGGTGGACGCCACCGCCCTGGACCCCAGCCGGGCCGGCGCGGCCGGCGAGATGGTCACCACCCTGGTCGACCTCAACCGCTTCTTCTCCGCGCTGCTCGGCGGCGAGTTCCTGGCGCCGCGCCAGATGGCCCAGATACGCAGCGAGAAGCACACCGGCGGCGCCTACGGCCTCGGGCTCTTCGCGACAAAGCTGCCCTGCGGCGTCACGGTCTGGGGCCACACCGGCGACATCAACGGCTCCTTCGCCCAGACCGCGGGCACCGCCGACGGCCGCCACCTCGTCAGCTACCGGATCAACACGGACGCACCGGCCGACCCGGCGCACGGCACCGACGTCCTGACGGCGGAGTTCTGCGCGAAGCCGCGCGCCTGACAGGGCGCGGCCTACAGCGGAACGATGTCCGGCGCCCCGAGCCGTGCCGCATCCGCCGTCAGATCGTCGGGCTGCCGCTGCGATTCGCGCTCCGCCTCCACCCGCTTCTGGTAGTGCGCGATCTCCTTCTCGATCTGGTCGCCGTCCCAGCCCAGCGCGGGCGCCATCAGCTCGGCCACCTCGCGGGCGCTGCGGGTGCCCCGGTCGAAGGTCTCGATCGAGATCCGGGTCCGCCGCGTCAGCACGTCATCGAGGTGCCGCGCCCCCTCGTGCGTACAGGCGTACACCGCCTCGGCGCGCAGATAGTCGTCCGCGGCCGTGAGCGGCTCACCCAGTGAGGGGTCGGCCACCACCAGCTCCAGCAGCTCCTCGGCCAGCGACCCGTACCTGTTCAGCAGATGCTCTATGCGCGCCACATGCAGCCCGGTACGCGCCGCGGTGCGCGCCCGCGCGTTCCACAGCGCCTTGTAGCCCTCGGCGCCGACCAGCGGCACGTCCTCCGTCACACACTCCGCGACCCTCCGGTCGAGCCCGTGCACGGCCTCGTCGACGGCGTCCTTGGCCATCACGCGGTACGTCGTGTACTTGCCGCCGGCGACCACCACCAGCCCCGGCACCGGATGCGCGACCGTGTGCTCCCGCGACAGCTTGCTGGTGGCGTCCGACTCCCCCGCCAGCAACGGCCGCAGCCCCGCATAGACGCCCTCCACGTCGTCCCTGGTCAGCGGTGTCGCCAGGACGGAATTGACGTGTTCCAGCAGATAGTCGATGTCCGCGCTGGACGCCGCCGGGTGCGCCTTGTCCAGATCCCAGTCCGTGTCCGTCGTCCCCACGATCCAGTGCCGCCCCCACGGGATGACGAACAGGACGCTCTTCTCGGTCCGCAGGATCAGCCCGGTCGTCGAGTGGATCCGGTCCTTGGGGACGACCAGATGGATCCCCTTCGACGCCCGCACATGGAACTGCCCGCGCTCGCCGATCAGCGCCTGGGTGTCGTCCGTCCACACCCCCGTGGCATTGACCAGCTGCCGCGCCCGGACCTCGTAGTCGCCGCCCCCTTCGACGTCCTGCACCCGCGCGCCGACCACCCGTTCGCCCTCGCGCAGAAATCCCACCACCCGTGCCCGGTTGGCGACGTGTGCCCCGTACGCGGCGGCGGTGCGCACGAGCGTCGCCACATACCGCGCGTCGTCCATCTGCGCGTCGTAGTACTGGAGCGCGCCGACCAGCGCGTCCTTCTTCAGGCAGGGCGCCACCCGCAGCGCCCGCTTGTGCGACAGATGCCGGTGTACGGGCAGCCCCCGGCCGTGCCCCGAGGACACCGACATCCCGTCGTAGAGCGCCACGCCCGAGCCCGCGTACCAGCGCTCCCAGCCCTTGTGCTGCAACGGGTAGAGGAACGGCACCGGTTTGACCAGATGCGGCGCCAGCCGCTCCAGCAGCAGCCCGCGCTCCTTGAGGGCCTCCCGCACCAGCGCGAAGTCCAGCATTTCCAGGTACCGCAGACCGCCGTGGATGAGCTTGCTGGACCGGCTGGAGGTGCCCGAGGCCCAGTCGCGCGCCTCCACCAGCCCGGTGGACAGACCGCGCGTCGCCGCGTCCAGGGCGGTGCCCGCGCCGACGACGCCGCCGCCGACCACGAGGATGTCCAGCTCCCGCTCCGCCATTCGGGCGAGCGCCTCGGCCCGCTGTGCCGGTCCCAGTGTCGCTGTCTTCACGCTGCCTCCCGCTGCCATCGGGGCCACTGTGATCGGGGCCACGCCCCCGTCCGTCGATTCTGTCCGCGCTACGGGCCGCTAGCCACCCTCCGCTCACGGCGGCAACACCCGGCCACCTTGATCCACCAATCCCTATTCTGGGCCAAATATCCGCTTAGTCTACTTATGCACCATCCACCTCGATCCTGCGCTCTCCGCTTCCGTCATCCGCATACGTCATCCGCCCTCGCTCGGGAAGGACGGCCGCAGCATGCCCGCAGATCTCGCCGTCATCGGACTCGGTCACCTCGGCCTCCCCCTCGCCCAGGCAGCCACCACCGCCGGCATCGGCACCCTCGGCTACGACCCCGATCCGCACGCCGCCGCCGACGGGCCGCTGTCCGCCACCGAACTCCGCCGCCTGCTCTCGGCCGGCTTCCGCACCACCACCGACCCCACCGCCCTCGGCCGGGTCCGTACCGCCGTCATCTGCGCGCCCACACCACTGGGCGCGGACCGCGCCCCGGACCTCACCGCCATCGCCGAAGCCGCCCGCACACTGGCCGCACAGCTGCGCCCGTACACCACGGTCATCCTCGAATCCGCCGCCTACCCGGGCGCCACCGAGGAATTCCTGCGCCCCCTGCTCGAAGCGGGCTCGGGCCTCGTCGCCGGCCGCGACTTCCACCTCGCCTGCTCCCCCGGCCGCCACGACCCCGGCAACCGCACCCACCGCTACGCCAACACGCCCAAGGTCATCGGCGGCCTCACCCCCGCCTGCACGGAAGCCGCCGCGGCGTTCTACGGCCGCCTCACCGACAAGGTGGTACGCGCCCGGGGCCCCCGCGAGGCCGAGACCGCCAAGCTCCTGGAGACCAACTACCGCCACATCAACATCGCCCTGATGAACGAGATGGCGGTCTTCTGCCATGACATCGGCGTCGACCTCTGGGACGTCATCCGCTGTGCCGAGACCAAACCGTTCGGCTTCCAGTCCTTCCGCCCCGGCCCCGGCGTCGGCGGCCACGCCGCCCCCGTCGACCCCAACCGCCTGGCGGGCAAAGGCCGTTCACCGGGCCCGCCGCTCCGCATGGTCGAACTCGCCCAGGAAGTCAACGGCCGGATGCCCCGCTATGTCATCCAGCGCTGCGCCACCCTGCTGAACGAACACGGCAAGGCCGCGCGCGGAGCCCGCATCCTGCTCCTCGGCGTCACCTACAAACCCGACGTCAGCGACCAGGCGGGGGCGCCGGCCTGGGAGATCGCCGCCCGCCTGACGGAGCTCGGCGCACACGTCACCTACCACGACCCCTACATCCCCCGGTGGAACGTCCAGGGCCGCCCCGTCCCCCGCGCCGACTCCCTCTACGAGGCCGCCGCCGCCGCGGACCTGACGGTGCTGCTGCAGGCCCACCGGACGTACGACCTCCAGGGCCTGTCGGTGAAGGCGCAGCTCCTGCTGGACACCCGAGGGGCGACCCCGACGGGGGCGGCGCACCGGCTGTGAGGCGCCCCCGGACGAGGAAACGCGAGAGCCCGGCCGCGCACCATGGCGCGACCGGGCCCGTACTGCGTCGACTGCGGGGACTACCGCCGCGGAGCCACCGTGACCTCGACCCGCTGGAACTCCTTGAGCTCGGAGTACCCGGTCGTGGCCATCGCGCGGCGCAGCGCACCGAAGAAGTTCATCGAGCCGTCGGGCGTCGTGGACGGCCCGAGCAGCACCTCCTCCGTCGTGCCGACCGCACCGAGGTCCATCCGCTTGCCGCGCGGCACGTCCTCGTGGACCGCCTCCATGCCCCAGTGGTGGCCACGGCCGGGCGCGTCCGTCGCACGGGCCAGCGGGGAGCCCATCATCACGGCGTCGGCACCGCAGGCGATCGCCTTGGGCAGGTCGCCGGACCAGCCCACGCCGCCGTCGGCGATGACGTGGACGTACCGGCCGCCGGACTCGTCCATGTAGTCGCGGCGCGCGGCGGCGACGTCGGCGACGGCCGTGGCCATCGGGACCTGGATGCCCAGGACGTTACGGGTGGTGTGCGCGGCGCCGCCGCCGAAGCCCACCAGCACGCCCGCGGCGCCGGTCCGCATCAGGTGCAGCGCGGCGGTGTACGTGGCACAGCCGCCCACGATCACGGGGACGTCCAGCTCATAGATGAACTGCTTGAGGTTCAGCGGCTCCGCGGCCGAGGAGACGTGCTCCGCGGAGACCGTCGTGCCCCGGATCACGAAAATGTCGACACCGGCGTCCACGACGGCCTTGGAGAACTGCGCCGTGCGCTGCGGGGAGAGCGCCGCGGCGGTGACCACGCCCGCGTCGCGCACCTCCTTGATCCGCTGGCCGATCAGCTCTTCCTTGATCGGCGCGGCGTAGATCTCCTGCAGCCGCTTGGTGGCGGTGGCGCCGTCCAGCTCCGCGATCTCGGCGAGCAGCGGCTCCGGGTCCTCGTACCGGGTCCACAGCCCTTCCAAGTTGAGGACGCCCAGGCCGCCCAGCTCGCCGATGCGGATCGCGGTCTGCGGGGAGACCACCGAGTCCATGGGAGCGGCCAGGAACGGCAGCTCGAAACGGTAGGCGTCGATCTGCCAGGCGATCGAGACCTCCTTCGGGTCGCGGGTGCGGCGACTGGGTACGACGGCGATGTCGTCGAATGCGTATGCCCGGCGGCCGCGCTTGCCGCGCCCGATCTCGATCTCAGTCACGTGTGTGGCCTTTCCCTCTACGTCTGCGCTTCCAGTATCCCCGACGCACCGAAGCCCGCGGCCGGGGTGCGGCCGCGGGCTCCACGGTAGGTCCGTGGCAGGGCGTGTGCGGGGACCGGGCGCCTAGCGCCGTGCGTAATTCGGCGCCTCGGTGATCATCTGGACGTCGTGCGGGTGGCTCTCCTTGAGGCCCGCGGTGGTGATCCGGACGAAGCGGCCCTTCTCCTTGAGCTCGGGGATGTCGGCGGAGCCGACGTACCCCATGGAGGCGCGCAGGCCGCCGATGAGCTGGTGGGCGACCGAGGCCAGCGGGCCGCGGTAGGGCACCTGGCCCTCGATGCCCTCGGGGACCAGCTTGTCCTCGGAGAGCACGTTGTCCTGGAAGTAGCGGTCCTTGGAGAAGGACCTGGCCTGGCCGCGGGACTGCATCGCGCCCAGCGAGCCCATCCCGCGGTACGACTTGAACTGCTTGCCGTTGATGAAGACCATCTCGCCGGGCGACTCCTCGCAGCCGGCCAGCAGCGAACCCAGCATGACGGTGTCCGCACCGGCCGCGATGGCCTTGGCGATGTCACCGCTGTACTGCAGACCGCCGTCGCCGATGAGCGGGACCCCGGCCGCGTGGCACGCCTGCGCCGCCTCGTAGATCGCGGTGACCTGCGGGACGCCGATACCGGCGACGACCCGGGTGGTGCAGATCGAGCCCGGCCCGACGCCGACCTTCACACCATCCGCACCCGCGTCGATCAGCGCCTGCGCGCCGTCGCGGGTGGCGACGTTGCCGCCGACGACATCGACGCTGATGTTGGACTTGACCTTGGCGATCATGTCGAGGATGCCGCGGCTGTGGCCGTGCGCACTGTCCACGACGAGGAAGTCCGCACCGGCCTCGACCAGCGCCTGCGCCCGGTCGTACGCCGCGTCGCCGACGCCCACCGCGGCACCGACGACCAGCCGGCCCTCGGCGTCCTTGGCGGCGTTGGGGTACTTCTCCGCCTTGACGAAGTCCTTGACCGTGATCAGGCCCTTGAGCACACCGGCCTCGTCGACCAGCGGCAGCTTCTCGATCTTGTGGCGGCGCAGCAGCTCGATGGCGTCCTCGCCGGAGATGCCGACCTTGCCGGTGACCAGCGGCATCGGCGTCATGACCTCGCGGACCTGCCGGCGGCGGTCCATCTCGAAGGCCATGTCGCGGTTGGTGACGATGCCCAGCAGCTTGCCCGCGGCGTCGGTCACCGGCACACCGCTGATGCGGAACTTGGCGCACAGCGCGTCGGCCTCGGCGAGATCGGCGTCCGGGCGGACGGTGATCGGGTCGGTGACCATGCCGGACTCGGACCGCTTGACCAGGTCGACCTGGTTGGCCTGGTCCTCGATCGACAGATTGCGGTGGAGCACGCCCGCGCCGCCCTGCCGCGCCATGGCGATGGCCATCCGCGCCTCGGTGACCTTGTCCATCGCCGCGGACAGCAGCGGGATGTTCACCGTGACGTTGCGCGAGACCCGGGACGCGGTGCTCACCGCGTTCGGCAGCACCTCCGACGCGCCGGGCAGCAGCAGCACGTCGTCGTACGTCAGCCCGAGCATGGCGAATTTGGCGGGCATACCGTCGACGTTGTCACTCATGACACCTTCCCCAATGCTCTTGCCTCAGCGCGGACTCCCATGCTAACGGCCTAGAGAAGTGTCCCAATCCACGAGCGATGAGGGCCTCGTCACTTGTGTATTCCTACGGCGACTTTCCGCCGTACGTGCCGGGGGCTCCCGCTACTGCGCTGCGACTGCGTCGCTACTGCTCCGCGAGCGCCCGCAGCCTGCTCAGTGCGCGGTGCTGGGCGACCCGGACCGCGCCCGGTGACATTCCCAGCATCTGCCCGGTCTCCTCCGCTGTCAGCCCGACGGCGACCCGCAGCAGAACCAGCTCGCGCTGGTTCTCCGGAAGGTTCGCCAGCAGCTTCTTGGCCCACTCGGCGTCACTGCTCAGCAGCGCCCGCTCCTCGGGGCCGAGGGAGTCGTCGGGCTGCTCGGGCATCTCGTCGGACGGCACGGCCGTACTGCCCGGATGCCGCATCGCGGCCCGCTGCAGATCGGCGACCTTGTGGCCGGCGATGGCGAAGACGAACGCCTCGAAGGGCTTGCCGGTGTCGCGGTAGCGCGGCAGCGCGCAGAGCACCGCGACACACACCTCCTGCGCCAGATCCTCGACGAAGTGCCGGGCGTCACCCGGCAGCCTCGACAGACGGGTACGGCAGTACCGCAGGGCGAGCGGGTGCACATGGGCCAGCAGGTCGTGGGTGGCCCGCTGGTCTCCCTCGACTGCGCGTGCGACGAGATCGCCGATCTCCTGCTTCCCGTCATCGCGCATCGGTCCATGGTGCCTTGGTGCCGCCCGATCCGCGGCACTACCCCCGTCGTTGTGCCCCGAACCGTTACGAGCCGTCGCGCTAGCGCCCACGTTCCACGCCTCCCCCGTTCGGGTTGTACCCATACCGACCGCGAGTCCTCGCCGGTAGCTTGTCTGGGTGCCGTACGGCACCGGGCAGGGCTTGTCCGTCATGAGGTCTCTTCTGGCCGAGTGAGAAGCCCCGGCCTCCGCCGGGGAGGAGTCACACCTCCAAGGATGCGGCATCCCGTGAGGTTTCGGCGCCGGGCGTCGACGCGGCGGGGTTACGACGTTCGCTGCCCGATCAGCGGGCGGGCGTCGTAACCCCGTTTGCACAGCAGGTCAGCGGACCAGTCCCCAGCGGAAGCCGAGCGCCACCGCGTGCGCCCGGTCGGAGGCGCCGAGTTTCTTGAAGAGACGCCGGGCGTGGGTCTTGACCGTGTCCTCCGACAGGAAGAGCTCACGGCCGATCTCGGCGTTCGAGCGGCCGTGGCTCATGCCCTCCAGCACCTGGATCTCGCGCGCGGTGAGCGTCGGCGCGGCGCCCATCTCGGCGGACCGCAGCCGGCGCGGCGCGAGCCGCCACGTCGGGTCGGCCAGCGCCTGGGTCACCGTCGCCCGCAGCTCGGCGCGCGAGGCGTCCTTGTGCAGATAGCCCCGGGCGCCGGCGGCGACCGCGAGCGCGACCCCGTCGAGGTCCTCGGCCACCGTGAGCATGATGATCCGGGCGCCGGGGTCGGCGGACAGCAGCCGGCGCACGGTCTCGACACCGCCGAGACCGGGCATCCGCACGTCCATCAGAATCAGATCCGAGCGATCGGCACCCCAGCGGCGGAGGACTTCCTCGCCGTTGGCCGCGGTCGTCACACGCTCGACGCCGGGCACGGTCGCAACCGCCCGACGGAGCGCCTCTCGGGCAAGCGGGGAGTCGTCGCAGACGAGGACGGATGTCATGACCGTCCTCCGCAGCTGATGCGCGTCACCTTGAGCCTCCAGGCTGGTACGTATCGTCACCTGTGCGATTGACGGCCGCCTCGGACACCTGCCCGAGGGCTACCTCTGCCAATCGCCTCCGCACACTCAACGACGGTCACTCGAAAGAGTTACGGCTTCGGCGACCGAGTTCAGCACGCTCCGTGAGGAGCCGGATACGCAGACGACTCGTCGGGCGGCCCGCATCCGCGCGTGCACCCTATGCCCTATTTGGCTCTCTTTCTTCCATTTTCACGCTAGCTATGACTAGATTCGCAATGAGTCATATTTACATCTACTTCGATAGTAGATGTACGGTCTTGAGCACCGAGCCCGAATCAGCATCGCTTCGAGGGGACAAGCAATGGCAGATTTCTCCCGCCTTCCGGGCCCGAACGCAGACCTCTGGGACTGGCAGCTGCTGGCCGCCTGCCGCGGTGTGGACAGCTCCCTGTTCTTCCACCCCGAGGGCGAGCGCGGAGCGGCCCGCAGCGCGCGTGAGACATCGGCGAAGGAGGTCTGTATGCGCTGCCCGGTGCGGGCCGAGTGCGCGGCGCATGCACTGGCCGTCCGCGAGCCCTACGGGGTCTGGGGCGGCCTGACGGAGGACGAACGCGAGGAGCTCATGGGCCGGGCCCGCCACCGGCTGATCCCCGCGACCTCCATGACCGGCCACTCGGGCGTCTCAGGCGCCTGACCACGGGAGCGGACCGCTCCCTGAGGAAACGTTCCTGCTCCGCTCCGCGACTGCGGGAGCGAGGATTTCGGCTGCCGCGGGGCCCGGCCGCCGCCGTCCGCGGACACCGGCCCGTCAGCGCGGGTGAGCGCTCCGGCCCGCCGCGTCCGCCAGCCGGTCGAGCGTCGCCGCGACGGCGGGGACATGGGCCAGATCCGGCAGCGTGAGCGCGACGATCTCGCGGTGCACCGGCGGCTCCATCCGTACCGCCGTGGCCCCCTTGGGGCGCACCGACTCCAGCGTGAGCTCCGGCAGCGCGGCGACCCCCAGGCCCGCGCCCACCAGGCCGATCACCGCCGGGTAGTCGTCCGTCGCGAAGTCGATGCGCGGGGTGAAGCCCGCGCTCTCGCAGACCTCGACGAGGTGCCTGCGGCAGCGGGGACAGCCCGCGATCCACGGCTCGTCCGCCAGGTCCGCGAACCGCGCGGTGCCGGCCTTCGCCAGCCGGTGGCCGTCCGGCACCAGGCCGATCAGCCGGTCCACCAGGATCGGGCGCACCACCAGGTCGTCCCACTCCGCCGCGGCCTCCGGGTCCGCGCCGCGCACTTCCGGATAGCGGAAGGCGAGCGCGATCTCGCAGTCACCGTTGCGCAGCATCTCGATCGAGCGCGGCGGCTCGGCCTCGTCCAGCGAGACCCGGGTGCCGGGGTGGGCGGCGCGCATCTTCGCCAGGGCGGTCGGCACCAGCGTCGAGCTGCCCGAGGGGAACGACACCAGCCGCACCCGCCCCGCCCGCAGGCCCGCGATGGCCGCGACCTCCTCCTCGGCGGCGGTGAGCCCGGCCAGGATGCCGGTGGCGTGCCGTACGAGCGCCTCGCCCGCCTGCGTCAGCCGCATCTCGCGGCCCGCGCGGACCAGCAGCGGGGTGCCGGCGGACTGCTCCAGGGCCTTCATCTGCTGGCTGACGGCCGGCTGGGTGCAGCCCAGCTCGCGCGCGGCGGCGGAGAACGAGCCGGTCCTGGAGACGGCGCGCAGCACACGGAGATGACGGGCCTCGATCATGTTTCGAGCATAAGTGGCCCTTGGGCTGATCGGGAAAAATCAGGCCGACGCTTTTGGGTGGGGTGGCCAGGGTATGCCCCTCATGCCCCGGAGGGTTTGTGATCATGGGTGGGGACGCCGGCGGGGACGCTTCGCCGGGGTGGCACGGGACGACGGAGGACCGTATGAAGCTGCTGACCGTCAATCTGGGGCGGCCCATGCCGTTCGAGCACACCGACGCCGAGGGCGGCACGGGTATCGACAAGCGGCCCGTGGACGGCCCGGTGGCGGTCGGCGCTCCCGGCCCCAAGGGCGTCGGGGGCAGCGGGCTGGCCGGCGACGCGGTGGTCGACCTGCGCTTTCACGGCGGCGACGACCAGGCCGTCTACGCGTACGCCCGCGAGGACCTGGACGACTGGCAGCGGGAGCTGGGCCGCGCGCTGCCCAACGGCTGCTTCGGCGAGAACCTCACCACGTCGGGCGTCGAGGTCACCGGCGCCCGTATCGGCGAGCGCTGGCGGGTCGGGCCGCGGCTGCTGCTGGAGGTGAGCTGTCCGCGGATCCCCTGCCGTACGTTCCAGGGGTGGCTCGGCGAGCACGGCTGGATGAAGCGGTTCACCCGGGCCGCGGTGCCCGGCGCGTATCTGCGGGTGATCGAGCCGGGCGAGATCCGCGCCGGGGACCGCGTCGAGCGGGTGCACCTCCCGGATCACGAGGTGACGATCGCGCTGATGTTCCGGGCGCTGACGACCCGGCGGGAGCTGCTGCCGCGGCTGCTGGAGGCCGGGGAGGCGCTTCCGCGGGACACGCGGCAGCGGGTGCTGAAGTATCTGGAGCACGAGGGCAGTTGACCGGGTGACGGGTGCGGGCCCGCGCCGGCGGCCGCGGCGCCGGCGTCCGGAGCGCCCCTCAGGGGTCCGGCGGCGCCGTCCGGGCGGATAGCGTGCCGGTATGACGACTGCATTGATCACGGGAGCGACGGCGGGCATCGGGGCGGCGTTCGCCCGGCGGCTCGCGAGCGACGGACACAGCGTGGTGCTGGTGGCGCGCGACGAGAAGCGGCTGCGCGAGCAGGCCACCGAGTTGCACGACCGGCACGGCATCGAGGCGCAGGTGCTGAGCGCGGACCTGGCCACCGAGGACGGCATCGCCGCGGTCGAGGCGCGCCTGGCGGATACCAAGCACCCGGTCGATCTGCTGGTGAACAACGCCGGCTTCGGCAACAAGGGCGAATACCTCGAAGTCCCGCTCGCCGACGAGCTGACGATGCTGAAGGTGCACTGCGAGGCGGTGCTGCGGCTGACCTCGGCCGCGGTGCGCGGCATGCGGGAGCGGCGGCGCGGCGCGGTGGTCAATGTGGCGTCGGTGGCGGCGTTCGTGCCGCGCGGCACCTACGGCGCGAGCAAGGCGTGGGTGGTGCAGTTCACGCAGGGCGCGGCACGGGACCTGGCGGGCAGCGGGGTGCGGCTGATGGCGCTGTGCCCCGGGTTCGTCCGCACCGAGTTCCACCAGCGGGCGGGGATGGGCACGGACAACATCCCGGGCTGGATGTGGCTGGATGCCGACAAGCTGGTGGACGCGGCGATGAAGGACCTGGTGCGGGGGAAGTCGCTGTCCATCCCCGATCCGCGGTACAAGGCGCTGACCACGGCGGTGAAGCTGGTGCCCCGCTCGGTGCTGGGGGGAGTCACCTCGCGCACCGGCCGCAAGTACGGGCCGCGCTAGCCCGCACGGTGGCGGGGCCGGCCCTACGGACTTCGTCCTTCGGTCCGGCCCCTGCCGTGAGTGGGGGTGAGGGATAGGCGGGTGCTGGTGCCGTCGTACCAGCTGATGTGGATCGTCGTGCCCCTGACGTGCACTGTGGCCAGCGTTTCCACGGGGGCCGGCGCCGGGTCTGCGGTCAGGGAAGCCAGTGCCACGAAGAGGGTGCCCCGGGGGTCGGGTGTCGTGGTGCCCGCCAGGACGGCGGTACGGGTGCGGGGGCCGAACGGGGTGCTGCCGGTGGCCAGTCGGGCGGGGCCGGCCTCGTAGCCGTGGACGGGGTGGAGCTGGGCGGTGGGGCCGTCCGGCGTGGTGGCCCAGCCGGTCTGGCGTACGGGGGTGCCGGGGGCGGCGCCGGTGACCAGATGGGCGCGGAGTTCGGCGCGGCCGTGGGCGAGGGTGGCGGACAGGACCCGGACGCCGGGGAGTTCGGTGCCTCCCCCGGCGGCTACGCCCCCATTGCCGGGGGGACCCCCATCGGCCAGGCGCGGGGTGTGGGCGGAGGAGGCCCAGCCGGTGCCGGTGGCGTGCGGCGTGGCGGGGCCGCGGGTGGTGGGGCGGCCGTCGACGATCAGGGCGAAGTCGTTGTCGGGCAGGTCCGGGGCGCCGGCGGTGGGCGCCGTGGGGCCGGTGCGGGTGGAGTAGGCGAAAGCGGGTGATGGCTGCCTCTCCGGAGGTCAGGCCACCGGTACGGCACGGCCCCACAGCTCCTCGGCGTGTTCCGCGAACCGGTCGAACATCCCACCTCCACTGTGACGGCGCAGATGCAGCAGCGGCGAGTCATGCCCCACTAGGCGGGCCAGGTGGGGCGTCACCAGCGCATCGTCGTCGAACCGGAAGACCGACAGTGATACGTGGTTCACGGCGTCGTCCGCACTGCTGTAGCGCGCCTCCATCCCGGACACGGTGCCCATCCGGCCGAGATGCTCCACGCTGATCCGGATGCGCGTGGAGACACTCAAGGCCACGTCCTCGATCGCCTCGCGCTGCCTGGTGACCTCGCCGGCGGGGTCGCCGAGCAGGAACCTGACCCGGCATCCGGACTCGGCCTTGCGCCGGATCGTCTCGGCGAACTGGGGGACCTGCGTCCAGAAGAAGTAGTTCGTGTACCCGGCGAGGAACAGATCCTCGGCTGCGCCCTCGACGAGCTCGGCCCAGACCGTGGACGGGCAAGCGGACCGGTACGGATACGAGTGGACCAGCTCACGGTCGTGGCCGGTCTTGATCCGGTCCTTCACTGCCTGGGGCCACAGCATCTCTTCATCGACTCCCAACGCCCGGCAGGCGTCCTCACGGTTGCTCGCATGCGGTATCAGTTCGGCGTCCGCCAGCCACCGTTCCACGGTCTTGCTCGTGACCCCGACCCGGGCCGCAAGCTTCCTGGGGGTGAGACCGGCATCCGCAATAGCTGATCGTAAGGCGACGTTCAAGACTTCTCCCTTGGACGTTTGGGCCGTTTCGACCGTACGCCGGGGACGGCCCAGCTGTCCCCACTACAGAGCAGATACGTCCGAAAGCGCAGGCCAGCATCAGGGGCATGAACCAGCAACCGACAACCAGGCAGGGTCCCGTGCATCTGATGCTGCCGCTGGCTCAGCCCGCGGCCGCTGAAGGGTGCGATGTCTGCGCGGCCTTGGCCAAGCAGCGCCGCGAAGCCCGGCTCAACGGGGACCACTCCATGGCGTCCGACTGCAACGTCGAAATCGCCGCTCACCCCGAGCACTGGAGGCGCATGGGGCGATAGAGACGGGTGCGGAACGAGAGCCACGGGCATTTCTTCCCCACCGACCACCAAGGGAAGCCCCTATGACCACACCAGCCCCCACCGTCCCCGGCCGCGCCGAACGGCGCCCCGGTCTGCTGCTCTCCATGGGCCCCGGCGTCGCGGACCGGCTGCTCGACGCCCGCCACCGCACCCGCCTGGCGGCCCTCACCCGCACCGACCCGGGCCTGGTCGCCCACGAACTTGCCGACCCCACGCCCGAGGTGGCCGCCGCCCTCGCCGAGGCGGAGGTGCTCCTCACCTGCTGGGGCGCCCCGGCCCTCACCGCCCGCGTCCTGGACGCGGCGCCCCGGCTCCGCGCCGTCGTCCACGCCGCCGGGTCGGTCAAACACCACCTCACCGACGCCTGCTGGGAGCGCGGCATCGCCGTCGCCTCGGCCGCCGCCGCCAATGCGCTCCCGGTCGCCGAGTACACCCTCGCCGCGATCCTCCTGGCCAACAAGCGCGTACTGCACTGCGCCCACCGCTACCGCACCCTGCGCGCCCGGCACGACTGGCACCGCGAACTGTCCGGCGCCGGCAACTACGGCCGGACCGTCGGCATCATCGGCGCCTCCCGCATCGGCCGCCGGGTCATCGAGCTGCTGCGCCCTTTCGACCTGCGCGTTCTGCTGTACGACCCGTATGCCGACGCGGCCGAGGCGGGCCGGCTGGGCGCGACGCCGGCCCCCCTGGGCACGCTCTGCGCCGACAGCGACATCGTCACCGTGCACGCCCCCGAGCTGCCCGCCACCCGCCATCTGCTCGGCGCCCGCGAACTGGCCCTGATGCCGGACGGGGCGACCCTCATCAACACCGCCCGCGGCTCGCTCGTCGATGAAACCGCCCTGCTCGCCGAGCTGGTGACCGGCCGTCTGCACGCGGTCCTGGACGTCACCGACCCCGAACCGCCGCCCCCCGACTCCCCGCTCTACGACCTCCCCAACGTCCTGCTCACCCCGCATGTCGCCGGCTCCCTGGGCGGCGAACTCCACCGCCTGGCCGACCATGCGCTCGACGAGGTGGCGCGGTTCGCGTCCGGTCTGCCCTTCCTGGACCCGGTGCTCCCGGCGGCGCAGGACCGCTCGGCCTGACCCGGGCCACGAGCGGCATACCTCACTAAAATGGCCGTATCGATGCATTTCACTGCGGTGCATCGCGCCGGACCCATGAGGGAGGCGGCATGAAATTCGTACAGATAATCGACTACAAGACCGAGCGGCCCGAGGGCATGAACGCGCTCATGGACAAGTGGGTCGAACAGACCAAGGGCAGGCGGACCGCCACCCACAGCGTCATCGGCAAGGACCGTTCCGACGCGTCCCACTACGTCGAGATCGTCGAATTCCCCTCGCACGAAGAAGCGGTGAAGAACTCCCAGCTGCCGGAGACCGACCGGATCTTCCGGGAGATGGTGGCGCTCTGCGACGGGATGCCGTCCTTCACCGACCTCGATGTCGTCCGGGACGAACGGCTGAACGCCGCAACCGCCCGCCGGTTCTTCCACGAGATCGCCGCCGGCGGCAACCTCGGCGCGATCAGCGAGGTCTTCGCGGCCGACTACCGGGACCACGACATCATCAAGGAGGAGGAGACCGTCGTCGGGTCCGACGTCATCCGGCAGGACGTCACCTCCTGGCGGGCCGCCTTCGACTTCACCTTCGACCTCGAAAGCCAGATCGCCGAGGGCGACGACGTCGTGACGCGCTGGACCTGGACCGGCACGCACAAGGGCCCGTTCATGGGCGTCGAGCCGACCGGCGAGGTGTGCACCATGACCGGGACGACGACCTTCCGCTTCCATGACGGAAAGATCCGGGAAGGCTGGTGGCACTACGACCTGATGCGCCTGATGAGGCAGCTCGGCGTGCTCTGACCAGGCGTTCCCGCGGACGACCGGACAAACCGGAAGGCCCCTGTTCCCGCCGCTCACGAGCGGGAACAGGGGCCTTTCAGCGGGTTACGCGGCTATGCGGCCTGGGCTGCGTCAGTGCGCGTGCCCGTGGCCGTGACCGGCGTCGCCGGCCTCTTCCTCTTCCTTCTTCTCGACGACCAGGGTCTCGGTCGTGAGCAGCAGGGAGGCGATGGAGGCGGCGTTCTCCAGGGCGGAGCGGGTGACCTTGACCGGGTCGATGACGCCGGCCTTGACCAGGTCGCCGTACTCGCCGGTGGCGGCGTTGAAGCCCTGGCCCTTGTCCTGCTCGGCGACCTTCGCGGTGATGACGTAGCCCTCCAGGCCCGCGTTCTCCGCGATCCAGCGCAGCGGCTCGACGACCGCGCGGCGGACGACGGCGACACCGGTGGCCTCGTCACCCTCCTTGCCGAGGCCGCCGTCCAGCACCTTGGCGGCGTGCACCAGCGCGGAGCCACCACCGGAGACGATGCCCTCCTCGACCGCGGCGCGGGTCGCGGAGATGGCGTCCTCCAGACGGTGCTTCTTCTCCTTGAGCTCGACCTCGGTGGCCGCACCCACGCGGATGACGCAGACGCCACCGGCGAGCTTGGCGAGGCGCTCCTGGAGCTTCTCGCGGTCCCAGTCGGAGTCGGTGGTCTCGATCTCCGCCTTGATCTGGGCGACGCGACCGGTGACGTCCTCGGCCTTGCCACCGCCGTCGACGATGGTGGTGTCGTCCTTGGTGACGGTCACGCGGCGGGCGGTGCCCAGCACGTCCAGACCGGCCTGGTCGAGCTTGAGGCCGACCTCCTCGGCGATGACGGTGGCACCGGTGAGGGTGGCCATGTCGCCGAGCATCGCCTTGCGGCGGTCACCGAAGCCGGGGGCCTTGACGGCCACGGCGTTGAAGGTGCCACGGATCTTGTTGACGACCAGGGTCGACAGGGCCTCGCCCTCGACGTCCTCGGCGATGATCAGCAGCGGCTTGGAGCCACCCGCCTGGATGACCTTCTCCAGCAGCGGCAGCAGGTCCTGGATCGAGGCGATCTTGCCCTGGTGGATCAGGATGTACGGGTCCTCGAGGACGGCCTCCATACGCTCCTGGTCGGTGACCATGTACGGCGAGAGGTAGCCCTTGTCGAAGGCCATGCCCTCGGTGAAGTCCAGCTCCAGACCGAAGGTGTTGGACTCCTCGACGGTGATCACACCGTCCTTGCCGACCTTGTCCATCGCCTCGGCGATGAGCTCGCCGACCTGCTTGTCCTGCGCCGACAGACCGGCGACGGCGGCGATGTCGGTCTTGTCGTCGATCGGGCGGGCGGTCGCGAGGAGCTCCTCGGACACGGCCTGCACGGCGGCGTCGATGCCCTTCTTCAGGGCGGCCGGGGAAGCGCCCGCGGCGACGTTGCGCAGACCCTCGCGGACCAGCGCCTGCGCGAGCACGGTGGCGGTGGTGGTGCCGTCACCCGCGATGTCGTTGGTCTTGGTCGCCACCTCCTTGACGAGCTGGGCGCCCAGGTTCTCGTACGGGTCGTCGATCTCGACCTCGCGCGCGATGGTGACACCGTCGTTGGTGATGGTCGGGGCACCGAACTTCTTGTCGATGACGACGTTGCGGCCCTTGGGGCCGATCGTCACCTTGACCGTGTCGGCAAGCTTGTTGACGCCGCGCTCAAGGGCGCGACGAGCGTCCTCGTCGAACTTCAGGATCTTCGCCATGGGTTGCTTCAAGTCCTCTCATTGCGATCCTCGGCACGCAGTGGGGACCGCTGTCTCAAACGGAACTGCGCCCCTGCCCCGGGTTGTTTAGACGCGGGAACCAGGGGCGCAGATCACGGCAAATCTGGGTGACTTACTTCTCGACGATCGCGAGAACGTCGCGAGCCGAGAGAACGAGGTAGTCCTCGTTGTTGTACTTCACCTCGGTGCCGCCGTACTTGCTGTAGAGAACGACGTCGCCGACGCTGACGTCGAGCTCGACGCGCTTGCCGTCCTCGATGCGGCCCGGGCCCACGGCCAGGACGACGCCCTCCTGGGGCTTCTCCTTGGCGGTGTCCGGAATGACCAGGCCCGAGGCCGTGGTCTGCTCGGCGTCGAGCGGCTGGACCACGATGCGGTCCTCAAGCGGCTTGATGGCAACCTTGGAGCTGGCGGTCGTCACGATCCGACCTCCCCCTTCGGAGATCTCACGGGGTTAACTGTCTGAGGTGGCGACCAGGTGGATCCGTCGTCGCGGGTGCCGGACCTGCCCGTCGCTGTGTTCTGGCACTCCCCACTGGAGAGTGCCAACGCCGAGACTATGACGCGGTTAGCACTCGGTCAAGCGGAGTGCCAGCGCGCCGAGGAGCGGCTTCCGTCAGGCCGGTTGACTCAGCCGCGGACAACGGGGCTCCCGCCGGGGAGGGTTCCATGCCAAATCGGACACACCTTCCCGTTCCCCGGCAACCACACCACCGGCCGCCTCGTCTCACTTCCCGACTGCCGGGCCGGCGAACCGCCTACCGGGCATGTCTGATGGAACAGCCCGGACCGGTCCGGGGCCTTGAGCACCGATGGCGGAGGAACCCCGTGCGTGGACTGACCAGAGCTCCCCGGCCGGGCGGGGAGCCGGAGAGCGACGCCGAGCGCACCATGACGTTCGCCGCGCTCCAACGGGCGCCGGACCGCCGCCGGACGGAGGCCTGGCTGCTCGCCCTCGTCGTCCTGACCGCCGACTTCGGCTACGCCTACACCGGCCTGTCGATGACCGGCCGGCTGCCCGGCGGGCTGGCCGGCTTCGCCGTCAGCATGCTCTTCGTGGCGCTGGTGCCGCATCTGGTGCTGCGCCGCTTCGCACCGCGCGCCGACCCGCTGATCCTGCCGCTGGCCACCCTGCTGACCGGGATCGGCCTGGTCCTGCTGCACCGCCTGGACATCACCTACGCCCGGACCCCGCACCTGAAGATCGCCGAGGCGGCGAGCGGCCAGCTGGTGTGGACGGTGATCGGCGTGGCGGTCTGCATCGCCATCCTGCTCGTGCTGCGCGACCACCGCATGCTGCAGCGCTACATCTATCTGACGATGGCGGTCGCGCTGGTGCTGCTGATGGCGCCGGCCTTCTTCGGTGCGGACATGTACGGCGCCAAGCGCTGGATCCTGCTCGGGCCGCTGTCGCTGCAGCCCGGCGAGTTCGTGAAGATCATGATCTCGGTGTTCTTCGCGGGCTATCTCACCGTCAACCGCGATGCGCTGGCGCTGGCCGGACGCCGCGTCATGGGCGTCCAGCTGCCCCCGGGCCGCCAGCTCGGACCGATCTTCACCATCTGGGCGATCAGCCTCCTGGTCCTGATCTTCGAACGGGACCTCGGCACCTCGCTGATCTTCTTCGGCGTCTTCGTGATCATGCTCTACATGGCCACCGACCGCACCAGCTGGGTGGTGTGCGGCCTGCTGATGGCCACCGCCGGCGCGGCCGTCGTCGGCTCCCTGGAGCCGCACGTCCACGGCCGCGTCACGGCCTGGCTGGACCCCATGCGCGCGTTCACCAGCGAGGGCCGGGCGGAGCACATGTCCGACCAGCTCGGCCAGGCACTGTTCAGCTTCGGCAGCGGCGGCATCGGCGGCACCGGCCTGGGCCAGGGCCACCCCGAGCTGATCGGCTTCGCGGGCAACAGCGACTTCATCCTCACCACCGTCGGCGAGGAGCTGGGCCTGGCCGGGGTGATGGCCGTCGTCATGCTGTACGTGCTGCTCGCGCAGCGCGGACTGCGGGTGGGCCTGACCGCCCGCGACCCCTTCGGCAAGCTGCTCGCGGTCGGCCTCGCCGGAGCGCTGCTGCTCCAGGTCTTCGTCGTCGCCGGCGGCGTCATCGGCCTGATCCCGCTCACCGGCAAGGCCCTCCCCTTCCTGGCCAAGGGCGGCTCGTCCCTGGTCGCGAACTGGGTGATGGTGGCCCTGCTGCTACGCATCAGCGACGCGGCACAGAGGCGGCGCGAGCCGGTGCGCTCCCGCTAGGGGCTGCCCATGTTTTTGGCTTTCCCGCCGTGGGGGTTGCTGTGGGTTCGCCTGCGGCGGGCGGTACGTGCCGCTGCGCGGGGCTTTCGGGTGCCGGTGACGGTCCTCCGGGGCAGGGTGTCCGGACTGCTTCGCTTTACGTCCGGACACCCAGCC